>NZ_JBPEHH010000024.1:0-62243 GCF_054177595.1 Haladaptatus ordinarius
GAGAAGGGACTCGAAGATGAGGACGGGAGTCCGCGCTCGCGCGGACTCTCAAAAAAGGACGCGGAACTTTCGAGTCGGACAAACCACCCGTCGTGACACTCGTCCGTCGCTCCGACGGACGAGTTCGGTTTCTCGTCCGCGATGATCTCGAAGACGTTGACGAAGACATTGCCGAGTACGGTGATGAGACTGTGATCCTCTGTACTGATCAGTACAGCATCTACGATGGAATCGACGAGTACGACGAGATTGATGGCCATTTAGCCATCAATCACGACGAACACTACGTTGTGGGTGACGCTCACACAAACAGCTGTGAGAACCGCCATAGTTTCCTTCGCAACTGGTTGCGAAGGTTCCGAGGCGTCTCAAAACACCACTTACAGGGCTATCTAAACTTCTTGGGCTGGATCCTCAACACCGACGACTGGTTCGAGCAGATCCTAAGTACTGACTTCTACAGATGAGCGTTCATCGGATACCCGTTTTGCTTGGATCGTTACTACACTCACACTCCCGGCCTCGGTGAGCACGAACCCCCGCCATCGACGTCTCGTCGTGCTGGTCGCCGTGCTTCCGTTCGTAGTCGCATTGTTCCGATACGGTACAGGGGGGTTCGGACTGTCGTTTAACACCGTCATGTACGCCGGTTGGCTGGTGGTTAGCGTGGTGGCGGGAATTCCGATACGTTTCGTGACGAAGTGAGTCCACCTCGCCGTTTTGTGCCCATCTGATGTCGAGCGTTCGACAACCCCCACTAACGCTTTTGTCCCACCTGCACCATTAGACGACCATGCGATTTGTTATCGTTGGGTCTGGTCGCGTCGGACTGCGAACCGCACGGGTGTTAGGCGAGGAAGGCCACGAGGTGATACTCGTGGAAAACGACGCTGAAAAGGCAAAGCGGGCCCGCAAAGAAGGATTCGAGGTCATCGAAGGCGATGGCTCGGACGAGAACGTACTGACGGACGCGGACCTCGAGACGGCCGACGCGGTCGGGGGATTGACCGGTGACCTGAACGTCAACTTCGCGGCCTGTATGGTCGGCAAACACCACGGCTGTCGAACCGTCATGCGAATCGACGAGGACTACCGTGCGGACATCTACCACAAGTTCGCCGACGACGTAGACGAGGTCATCTACCCCGAGCGCCTCGGGGCGGCGGGGGCGAAGACCGCCCTCCTCGGCGGTGACTTCGACGTCATCGCTGATCTAACGGAACAGTTACAGCTGACGACGATGACGATTACGGACGACTCGCCGGTCATCGGGATGCACGTCACGTCCGTCGAACTCCCGACAGACGCGCGCATCTACGCCCACGGACGCTCGCGAGAACGACTGACGATACCACTCCCGGGGACTGAAATCGAGGCTGGCGACCGCGTCGCGCTCATCGCCGCACAGGATACGCTCCCGGCGGTCCGTGAACAACTCCAGGGGTCGACGTAAAGGAAAAACGATTGGGCAGCGCGGGGTTCTAGGGTCGTCCGGGACGAGAACTTTCGTGGGGAGATTGGTGACACTGTAACGGGAAGCCAACCCGTCGCCAGAGCCCCCGGCCCCGCCGGACACCCACCGCGAGACTGCGACACGCTTCGCGCCCGAGCCGTCGGGCGCACCTCTACGAAAGAGCGCACACCTCTTTGTTATGTTCTCTTTGTAATGTGTCAGGCAGTGTTTGTACGTATCAGGTTCCCGTTTCCTGGTGACAGGCACTGCCTGGAAAACGGTGCCCACAGTTCGTTCACCACGACTCGACGGAGGACAGAGCCACGACCGTCGCCCACTACGGCGTTCACGTGGCTATCGTCTGCGAGAACCGTCGACTACCAACGAGCGAGCGCTAAATAAACCGGCGGAGGTGAGGGGAGAGCGGGGAGGGAGGATGTGGGTGGTGTGCCGGGCGCGCGGAGTGGGAGGATGGGAGAGAGGTGTGTGCGCGCCCATTTTCGACTGAGAACGGTGAGGACTTAAAACCGCGTCAGACAGCCGTGTGACCACCACCGGATTCATGCTACCGGAACGAGAGGAGGCAGGTATGCACGGAACCGGTGTGCCACTGTTGACGCCGTTCGACCGCGAGGGCGACCTCCGAGAAGACGACCTCCGCGAACTCGTCCATTGGGTCGAATCTCGCGGCGTGGATTTCATCGTCCCCTGCGGGTCGAACAGCGAGGCGGAACTGATGAGCGTCGAAGAACGCGCCCGAGTGACCGAAATCGTTACGCAGGAGGCAGAGGTTCCGGTACTCGCCGGAACCGGCCATCCCGGACTTCGCGAGACGATGCGCCAAACCGACCGCGCGGCGTCGGCGGGCGCCGACGCCGCGCTCGTCGTAACGCCCTTCTACTTCGGCCACGACGAGGCGGCGATGGCCGACTACTATCGCACGGTCGCCGACGAGAGTCCGATTCCGGTCTACCTCTACAGCGTTCCGGCCTACACTGACGTGGCTCTGTCGCCCGAACTCGTCGGCGACCTCGCCGATCACGAGAACGTCGCCGGGATGAAAGACTCCAGCGGCGATCTGACGCGTTTCCAGCGCGAACGCGCCCGCACCGAGGACGCCGAGTTCGACTTGCTCGTTGGAAGCGGGAGCATCTACGCCCCCGCACTCGACGCGGGCGCTGACGGCGGTATCCTCGCGCTGGCGAACGTCGCGCCGGAACGCGCCAGCGAAATCTACCGACTCCACCGAGGCGGTCACGACGCACAGGCACGACAGGTGAACGCCCACCTCGTCGAGTTGAACCGCGCCATCACCTCCCAGTACGGCGTCCCCGCGGCGAAAGTTGCGATGCGAGAGCGCGGTGCGCCCGCGGGCGAACCGCGTCGGCCACACCAGCCAGCCAGCGACGCCGTCCGCGAAGAGGTGACCGAACTACTGGCCGCCGCAGAACCGTAAGCGACGCAGAGAAAGACACTTCGGCCGTGACGTTCCTATTGAGGGTCGTGAGCACCGAGACGACCCACCGGACGACGCTCGCTTTCGGCAGGGGACCGTCGATACTGGCCGTCGTCACGGTGCAACTGGTGGCGTTCGCACTCGCGTTCGCCGTCGGGCGACCGAGCACCTACGCCGTTTTCGCCGTCCTGAGTGCCGCGATGCTCGCGTTTTCCGCAGACCGAGGCACGTTCGGCGTCCTCGCCGCGACGCTCGGGACGGTCTTGCTCGTGGCGCTGGCGCTCCCGCTCTTGATGCTCGTGGCGCGTCAGAACCCGAGGTCGCTCGCGTCGGCAGCGACGGACCCGGCGGTACAGCAGGCGCTCTTCCTCTCGGTGTACGCACCGCTGCTCGCGGCAGGGGCATCGGTCGCGCTGGGCGTCCCGCTCGCACTCGTGCTCGCTCGGGGGTTCCCCGGACAGGCGCTCGTCGAGAGCCTCGTCGACCTGCCGCTGGTCGTCCCCCACAGCGTGGCCGGACTCGCCGTGTTGTTCGCGTTCGGCGAAGGCGGCGTCTTTCCCCGGACGCAGGTGACCGGAACGATGTTCGGCCTCGTGCTGGCGATGACGTTCGTGAGCGCCCCGTTCGCGGTCAACGCGGCCCGCGAAGGCTTCGAAGGCGTCGATTCGGGCGTCGAGCGGGCCGCCCGGACGCTCGGGGCGAACGAGTGGGAGACGTTCCAGCGCGTGACCGCGCCGCTGGCCGCCCGGAGCGTGCTGACGGGTGGCGTGCTGGCGTGGGCGCGGGCCGTCTCGGAGTTCGGCGCAGTCGCCATCGTCGCCTACAGCGTCTCGGTGTTCTACCCGCCGGCGATGGAACACGTCTCCGGGGTGCAACACGCCCCGGTGTTCATCTACAACGAATTCCTCTCGTCGGGACTGGAGGCGAGCGGCGCGGTGGCGACGCTCCTGCTGGCGCTGTGTGTCGGTATCTTCCTGTTCGTCCGGTCGCTGGCCTACGACCGAGGTGGCTGGTCGTGAGTCTCTCGCTCGACGTGACGGCGGCGTTCTCGGCCGAAGGGTCGACGTTCACCGTCGAAGCCGACCTCGACGTCCGGTCGGGCGAGACCCTCGTCGTCCTCGGTCCGAGCGGCAGCGGGAAGTCGCTCCTGCTGGAAGCGATCGCGGGTTTCCACGACCACGAGGGAGCCGTGTCGCTGGACGGCCGAGACCTGACCGACTGTCCGCCGGAAGAGCGGGGTCTGGGGTTCGTCTTTCAGGAGTACGCTCTCTTTCCACATCTGACCGTCCGCGAGAACGTCGCGTTCGGCGAACCCTACTACTCCGAGACGCGCGACCCCGACGAACTGCTCGCCGCGCTCGGCGTGTCCGACCTCGCGGGACGCTATCCGAAGACGCTCTCCGGCGGCGAAAAACAGCGCGTCGCGCTGGCGCGGGCACTTCTCATCCGTCCGGACGCCTTCCTGCTGGACGAACCCCTCTCGGCGCTGGACGTTCCGACTCGCCAGTCGCTCCGCGAGGAACTGGCCGATTTGCTGGCCGACGAGACGGCGGTGTACGTCACTCACAATCGGACGACTGCGCGCGCCATCGCGGACGAGATCGCCGTGATGCACGACGGAAAGATAGAGCAGGTCGGCACTCCCGAGACTGTGTTCGAGCGTCCGGCGTCACCGTTCGTCGCGCGGTTTACCGGAAACAACTGTCTGGCGCGCCCCGAGGGGACGGTGACGATTCGACCGGGCCACGTCGACCTCGACCCCACCGCCCCGGACTGCTACGCCCACGTCAGGCGCGTCCTTCCGGAAGACGGTCGCTTCCGGGTCGTCCTGTCGGTCGACGGGGAGCGATGTGATGCGTACGCGACCGAACCGCCGAGCGAAGGAGAGCGGATTGGTATCGGATTTCCACACGATAACACGCACGTTCTCGACACTCGTAGTGGATAATTACAGGTAAAGATACTTGGAGTTCCGGACGAATTATCTCTCAATTAAATACAAGTTAAAATATACGTCATCGAGGGGAGACGATGGCCGTTCGTAGCCCGTTCGGCAAAGTCGTCGTCGCGGTGTTGTCGCTGTTCGTCGTGAGCACCGGCGTGCTCGGCGTCGCGTTCACGTCGGGGAAGGTGACGGTCGAGCAACCGACCGTCGAGCGCGTCCAGACCGACTGGGGTGTCGTGACCGCAGACGAGACGGAGATTCAGACGGAAATCGTGTTGAACAACCCGAACTCGGTCGGCGTGCCGGGCGTGGTGGACCTACGATACGCCATCGGCATGAACGACGTGGTCCTCTCTGACGAGTCGAAGCCGAAATCCATCGAAATCGCACCACACAGCGAGAGGACGATTCGTGACACGGTCCCCCTCGACAACTCGAAACTCGGCGCGTGGTGGAAGACCCACCTCCGGCGCGGTGAGAAGAGCACCCTCGCGGTCTCTTACTACGTCGTGGTCGAGTATCGAGGCTACTCCCAGAAAGTCGCGCTCGACTCGCTGAAATACGAGAAGACGATGACGATCGACGTGCTCGGCAACGAGACGGCCTGAAACGCGCGTTTCGAACGCTTCATCCGGGGTGGGTGATGTTCTCCCCTGCTTCGTCGACGTTCGTCCACACGTCACCGGTCTGTTCGACGACGACCTCGAACTGGAGCGGAGTGTCACCGACGGCGTCACCGTACGAATTGAACGACGCGATTTCGAGATTGTCGTGGTTCTCCGCGAACGCGGTCAGACTGTAGAAACCGGGCGAACCCTCGAAGTCCGTTATCGCTCGTTCCCGTCCGGACGCGGGTGCCTCGTGGACGCCCCAGATAGGCCGCTCGGTGGAATCGTCTCGGGGAGCGTACACGAGCGTGAGAAACGGCGATTCGTCGTCTCCCGTATCGGAGCGAACGACGATGCGGTCCAGTGTCGCGCGTCGCTTCTCGTTTCTGGAACCAAAGGCGGTGCAACCGGCAAGCGCGGTCAGTGAGACGGCACTTGCAGAGAGAATCGTTCGACGGGACGTGGGCGACCGTTCAGACATACTACTATTCTATAACTTATTGTACTAAAATTCGTTCTATCAGAGCAGACTGTCGTCGACTCGAATCGGACGGGTCGGGAACGCTGTCGGCGAAAAACGGTGTTCCAGTCGGATTCAGTCGCGGCGAGCGAGCAGTGCGACACCCGTGAGGGCGACGATTGCTGCTGCGATGCCGAAACCGGGCTGTCCGCCGGTCTTGCTGTCGGCATCTGCGTTCTGCTGTTCGACGCCGAGGTAAGACGAGACGTTCGCCGTATCCATCGACGGGAACTCCCGGTCCCACTCGCCGGCGAGGTAGATGGTCGTCTCCGCGTCGGCGACGGCCAGTGCGCGAACGTCTTCTTCCGTGGCGTCTTCGCCGACCAGTCCTTCGCCGCGGACGTAGGTCGTCGTCTCACTACCGTTCGTCCGCCCGACGACGCTGGCGACATTCATGCCACCGTAGGAGTCACCCATTGCGGTGCTGAGCGAGGAGAGGTTGTCGAATTTCGCCCCACCCTCGACGGTGACCGTTCCCTCGCCCACGTTCACGTCCATGCGGGCGGTCTGGAACTCGCTCTGTTCGAACGCGCGTAGAATCGCCAGCGCCTCGGCGTCCGACTGGGAGTCGAGCGACGAGACCATCGCGTCGGTCATCTGCGAGAGCATCTGCTTCTGTTCTAGCTCGACGGACGCTTCCGCCGTCACGTCTTCACCTTCGGACTGGGCGTGGAACTCGAAAGACGAACTTCCCAGGTCGACACCGCGTCGTTCCATCTCGCTAGCGTACGCCTCCCAGTTTTCCGTTCGATAGCTGACGTTGGCGGTCATTTCGACGTTGCCTCCCACTTCCTGGGTCATCTCGGCGGACCACTCGACGGTCTGTTTCATGTCGGCGGCCCGCTGGGCTTCGAACCCAGTCTTTATCCGGTCGATGGTTTTCTGGTCGACGTTCACCTGTTCGCTGTTCTGTGCGACCGTGAGCGCGCTGGACATCGCCTCGTCGTAGTTGTTGACTTTGGCGTCCCAGTCGACTCGCGTCTCGCCCAACTCTTGTGTCATCTCGAAGGTTACGTGGTCGATTTCGAGCGCCGTCGCGTCTTCGGTGATGGCGTCGATTTCCGATTCGGAGAGGGAGACGTCCTGCGAGCGTTCGAGGCTTGTCGCAAGCGACTCCGCGACAGCGTCTTCCAGACCGGAGTACTCGACGGTGTACTCGACGTCGATCCGAGGCTGCCCGTCTTTCTCCACGTAACTGTGGTGGTCGACCGTAACTGTCGCCGAGCCGCCGTACAGTTCGGCAATACTACCATACTGCGATTTGAGGTACGACTTCGCAGCTTCGCTGGTGTTCCAGTTGTCCGTCGTGTAGTAGTTGACGGGGCCGCTCTTTGCCCCCTTCAAGACGTAGCTGGTCGACGTCTTTCGGAGGTCGTACCGGAGTTCGCTCGTCGAGCTTATCGGCATCGACGACGCAATCACGGTCTCGCCGTTCGTACTGATGGCGTCGGCCGTCACCGTCACGTGGCCGTTCGTGTTCACGGATTCGTAGTACGTGAGGCTGGTTTGCTGGTTGTCGGCCACGGCCTCGAACGACAGATCAGCTTTCGCGTTCTTCTCGTTCTGCTCGCCGGTGACGTCGAGCGAGAGGTGTTTTACGGACTAACAACACCTGCGCGACCGCGAGGAGGGTCTGTGTCGTTTATGCTGTCTCGTGATAATTTATTTTCTATATATAATATAAATTAGGTCACGGAGTGTAATTAGAACGCTGTGGTACGCCACAAAGTATCAAAATACAATTACATACTGGTAAGGAGAGTCCTTTTTCTTCCTCCGGCACGCAGACCAAATCATGACGTGGCGCGACCTGTTCGACCGTGCGAAGGCGTTCGGAACCGACATCGAGACCGTCCGCGACACGCTTGTGGAGCGACGCGATGAGTAATCCGAATCCCGCCCGAATCGTCGCGGACGCAGACGTACTGGCGGCGGATCTGCTGGTCGGCGGCGACGCACGAGAGGCGATGGACGTCGTCCGCGAGCACTCGTGGGTCGAACTCATCGCCAGCGACGAACTGCTCTCCGACGCCGAGTGGGTCGTCCGCGAACTGGCGAACGACGAGCTGGCCCGCGACTGGCGCGAGAACATCGACGACCTTCGGGTCGAGGTCGAACAGACCCCCGGTGACCACCCCGCACTCGCCAGCGCGAACGCCGGAAACGCGGCGCACATCCTCTCGTACGACGACGGTCTGCGGAGTGCGAAGACAGGTGCGTCGCTACAGAAACGAATCTCGGTGAGCGTCAAGCGTCCGGACGGGTTCGTCGGACTGTTCGACGCGGCGAGTCTGTACGAGGCGGTCGTCGGTGGCGAGTATCCGGGGCCGGACCGGGACGCGAGAAGTTAGTCGTCGATGACGTGGCCGAGCGCGGAGAAAAACGAGTAGAGGGCGACACTCGTCCCGACGACGAACAGCAGGGTGAAAAGCGGGTGAACCCACCCGTGGATGGACGAACCGGAGACCGTGAGGGCGACGAATTTCGTCGTCACGAACCACGCGAGACCGAGACCGACCGAACAGATAACGGTACGGTTGCGGACGGGCCTGTGCCGGGTTGGAGGGGTTTCGTCTGCATCAGTGACGGACGGCATGCCGTGGGCTATCTTTCAAACGACTATAAAGATGTTGGACCGCGACGGAGGCGACCGGAGACGGGACGCCTGTCCCGGTAGTTCGTGTGTGCGATTACCGCTCTGCCAGCCAGTCCGCGAACTTCGCCAGTGCCCGCCCGCGGTGGGAGATGGCATTCTTTTCTTCCGTACTCATCTCGGCCAGCGTCTTCCCTTCGTGTTCGAAGATGGGGTCGTAGCCGAATCCGCCCTCGCCGCGCGGGGCGACGAGCGTGCCGGGAACCGCTCCCGTGAACGTCTCGCTCTGCTCGCCGTCGTAGTAGGCGACGACACAGCGGAAGTGTGCGCGGCGATTCTCTTCTTGCTCTGCGAGTTGCCAGACGCGCTCGACGCCGAGGGTGTCCTCGACGTAGGCGGAGTAGGGACCCGGAAAGCCGCCCACCGCGTCGATGAACAGGCCGGCGTCGTCCACCACGACGGGGTCTTCGCCGCCGGTCTCCTCGAACGCCTCGCGCGCACCGTGGAGCGCGATTTCGGCGAGGTCGTCGCTCTGGACTTCGGTATAGTCGTACTCTATCTGGCGAACCTGGTCGTCCAGGTACTCGCGCGCCTCGCGGACTTTCCCCTCGTTACCGGTGACGAAGCGAATCATGTGCGAGACACGGCGGTGCGGGGAAAAAGAGGCGTCGAATCAGTCGTCGTCGACGATGACTTCCACGGGTTCGTCCGCCACGTCGGGTGCGTCGGGACCTTTGCGCTCCTGCCAGAGCAGGACGCCGGCGACTGCGAGGACGACCCACGACCGCCAGTTGGCGAGGTTGACGGTGTAGCCGATGCCGAATGGCTTTTCGACCAACATTCCTTCGCCGGGCTTCCAGTAGGCCGATAGCATTCGCCCGACGCTGGGTCGTTCGAAGTTGTACGGGACGCCGAAGAGTGAACCGGTGGTTTCTTTGTCGGACATGTGATATAGATTGTCCGCGCAGGTTATAGCGTTTGGGGCATGGAGTCGGAAGTCCAGGGGTGCTTTTCGCCGTCGCGTGAGTGGACTACTCGCGGGGTGTGGAAGTCCGGAACTGCTCACTCCTGGAACGGACGGCGCCTGGTTCGACCCCTATCGACGGTGGGTTCGGCGCGACGCCGATTCGGACCGCCCGGCGAGTGTTTACGGCCAGTCGTCGCGCACGTCTTCTTCGACCGTCTCGGTGGCTTCGTCGTCGTCAGAGGCGAGCTCCCACTCGGCCGCCTCAGCGGCGTCCTCGACGTGCAGGAACTCCCAGTCGTGTTCCTCGGCCAGCTTTTCGTCGTCCTCCGACATCCCGACGAAGACGTGGCGGTCGGTGTCGAACTGGGCTTTCACGCTATCCAGACTCTCGGCTTTTCCCTTCGGGCCGGAGAAGAAATCCTGTCGAATGCGATTCTTTCGGGTGAAGTTGGTCACCACGTAGGTTGGTTGGTCGGAGATGACCCCGACGTACTGTGTCCAGCGTCGGGCGTCCTCGAACACCGTACCGGGACTCGACAGTGCTTTGAGTGCCGTCAACTCGAACGCCAGCGTCATCTCGCCGCTTCCGTTCATGTGCCTAACTCCCGTCCTCCCGGAGAAAACGGCTTCGGTTGCGCTGCTCTCGGTTCGCTCAGACGACTTCGATGCGGTAGTAGTCGCTGAACACTACCGTCGTGTCCGTCGTAATCTCGTCGGCCATCGCGTGCGTGGGCGGGACGATTGCTTTCTCGCCGTCGAACTCCACCAGCACCTGCTGGACGTCGTCGGAGAGTTCGTCGAAGTGCCGAACCCGCGTCTCGGGGGCCACCGCTTCGGTTCGGCGGACGACGAGACCGCTCGTTTCGCCGGGCGTTGCAGACCCAACACTAGTTGTCGTGTTCGAAGACATTGATATATGTTACCAATTGTCGTAGTCTATCTTAAACCTTCCGGCGAAACTCATCGGAAAACGAGCAGGTCGGTTACGCGAGCAAGATACGGTAGTAGCCGGTGTACTTCACAAACTCACCGTCGCTGAACTGGAGGGCCGTCTCACCGTCGACGAGCTGTTCACCGCTTTCGACGAGGGTCGGCAGGTGCTGTTTGGCATCCTGTTCGAGTTCGTCGTAGTGCCGAACGTGCGCGTTGTCCGGAATCGTCTCCGCTGGTTCGACCGTTATCTTCGCGTTCACGAAACCACCTGTCCTGGAATGAACTATGATAACAAATGACGTGACACAGCTTAAACTTTCGTATCGTTACAAATATTCCTCTCCGAACGAATCTCGAGAGTTCGGTGTGGGATAGGGTATCGCCCCGTGAGACCACGACTGGGTGGCTCGAAAGACTCTCGCCGTAAGGAATAGCTTCGAGATCGCGACGACGTTACTGCTCCTGCGGGAGCGCCAGTTTCTCGGGGTCGAACTCCTTTTCGAGCAGGATTTCCTTCTGGTCGGCGACGTCCGCTTCCTTCCGGATGAGGTCTTTGTACTTGCCCTGTGGGGCGATGTCGCCGATGAGGACGCCACCGATGAGTTTGCCGTCCTTGAAGGTCAGCCGCCGCCACTCGGTGTCGCTGTACTTCTTCTCGCATTCGTCGTCGCCCAGCGTCGGGAAGCCAAAGGAGAGGAACGGGAAGTCGAAGTGGGTGATGGAGTACGAGGAGACCCAGCGGAACTCCTCTTCCTCGCTGTCGGCGACCATGTTCTTCGCGGCGATGACTCCCTGCTGTTTCGCACTGCCCCACGACCCGTTCTGGGTGTACTTGTCCAAAATTACGTCGTAAAAGCGCGTGATGTCGCCCGCGGCGTAGATGTCGTCCACGTTGGTCTGCATGTACTGGTCGACGACGACGCCGTTGTCGGTTTCGACGCCGGAGCCCTGCAGGTACTCCGTGTTGAAGTTGAGACCGATGGCGATACCGACGAACTCGCTGTCGTACTCGTTTCCGTCTGCGTCGACGGTCGAGACGACGGTGCCGCCGTCGTCCGTCTCGAACCCGTTCACACCGCTTTCGAGGACGGGGGTGACGCCCTTCTCCTCGAGCGCGTCGTGGATAATCTCCGCACCGTCGAGGCTCAGACCGTAGCGCCACCAGCGGTTGCCCCGCATGATGTAGTGGGCGTCTACGTCCTGTTCCCCACAGATTGCGGCAAGGTCGATGCCGAGCAGACCCGCACCGATGACGACGCCGGTTTCGGATTTCTCGGCGTTCTCGGCGATTTTCCGGGCGTCTTGGAACGTCCAGAAGTGGTGGACGCCGTCGGCGTCGCTGTTGTCGACGGGAAGTTGGGTCGGCGTGCCGCCCGTGGCGACGAGCAACTTGTCGTACTCGAACGTGCCACTGTCGTGCGTGTGGACCTCGTGTGCGTCCGGGTCGACGTTCGTGACGAACGTGTTCAGTTCGAGGTCGATGTCGCGCTCTCCGTACCAGTCCTCTTCGTGAATCGAAATCGGTGCTTCGGGGAGTTTTCCTTTGGCGAACTCTTTGATGAGAATGCGGTTGTAGAGGGCTTCGCCCTCGTCGGTAATGATGGTCACATCGGCGTCGGGTTCGGCTTCGCGGATGGTCTCCGCTGCGGAACTGCCCGCGATACCGTCACCGATAATCACGTACGACTCGCTCATATACTGGAACTTCTTCGTCGGGGTTAAAGTGGATTGCTATCTGGAAATCGGTGTCGGGTCACAAGACACATCGCGAGAGCGCAACGAGTCGGGACGTTGAAGAAGTTCGCGTCCCAACCTTCGACCATGAAAATCCGTCAGAACGCTCGCCACTTCGCCTCGAAGAAGGCGCTCGAACTCCCCGTCATCAGCGACGTCGTGAAGGGGAAACTGGTGGACATGCACACCGACATCTTCCTGAAGAAGGCCGACCCGGACCATCGCGACGAACGCCGTGCCCACCTCGATGCCTTCTTTGACGCCACGATGGACACCTATCTCACGGCGCTGCAGTCGGGTGCACCCGAGGCGGAGGCACGCGAAATCACGCACATCCAGGCCAACTTCGACTTCTTCAACCACGGCTGGACGGAGATGATGGAGTTCCCGAGCGACGAACTCGGCGAACACTACGACCGCTACGAGACGTTCTTCGAGCGCCACGGTATCACCATCGCCGACCCCCTCGGCGAGTTCGAACCTGCCGACGGCGTTCCGGAGGCACCGTCGACCCCCGAGAAACTGGACGACCCCGAACACCCCTACGCCGAGGGAGGGTTCGCCGACGACGTGTACGTTCAGGGCGACGACGGCGAGATTCGCGTCGGCGGGCAGGACGAACCCGCCGACGTGAACGTGAGCGACGCACCGGGCGTCGACGAGGACGTGGAAGCCTAGTTCGGACTGACGATTTCCTTCTTCCCGGCGATTCGGTCGGCACACTCGTAGCCCGCGACGATGCCGCCGTTGAGACTGCGTTCCGGGTACTGCGCTCGGCTCGCCATCCCGGCGTAGAAGATGCCGTCGGCGATGTCGTCGCCGAGGTCGAAGGGGACGACCATGTCGAGGTAGCCACGCTCGTAGACGGGCGCTGCGCGCGGGTTACGCGCGAGGCGGAACTGTTTCACCGAGTCGCGGGTCCACTGCGGGAACATCCCCTCGATGTGGTCGAGCCATAGTTCCTCTATCTCGTTGTCGTCCATCTGCCAGAGGTCCTCTTCGTAATCCTGGATGTAGCTGGCGACGTAGAGCAGGTGGTCGCCGCCGTAGCGGTCCGGCGGGATGTAGTTCGTGTGCTCGATGAGCGCGCCGAAGGGTGCGTCGTGGCCGATGTTGAGCCAGTAGGTGTCGGTGAGCGACTCCTCCATCGTCACGAGCGCACAGACCGCGCCCTGGAAATCGATGTCGCACTCGTAACCGGTGAGGTCTTCGAGGACGTTCGGCATCGCCGCGATGATGACGCTTTCAACGTCGTAGGACTCGGTCGTGCCGCCGTCTGCGGCGGTGGCTTCGGCGGTCTGGGTCGTCTCGGTAGTCAGCGACCGAACCGCGCCGTCCTCGGTGTCGAGGTCGGTCACGCGCACGCCGGTCGTGATGTTCTCCTCGCCGACCTCCTCGACGAGCGCGTCGATGAGGCGACCGAACCCGCCGCGGAGGTAGCCCAGTGGTTCACCGCGCAGGAGGTCGCGCTCGCCGCGGAACTTGATGCGGCCGAGGAGCCAGGCGGCGCTCACGTCTTCTTTTTTGCTCCCGAACTTGGCGTCGAGCAGTGGCTCGAAGAAGTTCTCGTAGACGCCGCGGGAGGTGTGGTCGAGCAGGAACTGCTTGATGGGTACGTCCTCGAAATCTTCGAGGCGTTCGTAGGTGTCGAACTTCGGAATCCCGCCGCGAACGTCTATCTCCTGCGTGAGGAGTGTGAGGCGGAACTTGTCGTAGGCGCTCATGTGTGGGTACGCCAAAATCTCCCACGGTTTGTCGAGTGGGTGGACGACGCCGTCGACGTAGTAGGCGTTCTTCCCGATGGGCCATTGGAGGTCGTCACCGAGGCCGAGTTCCTCGATGAGGTCGATGATGGTCTGTTCGGACGCAGACAGGTGGTGGTAGAACTTCTCGATGCGGTCGCCGTTCGTCTCGTATGTCGCGGCGAGCCCGCCGAGGTCGTCGCTCGCTTCGAACACCTGTACATCGTAGCCGTGGTTTTGGAGACGGTAGGCGGCGGCCAAACCGGCGATTCCTCCACCGACGATACCTATCATGGGCGTCTGGTTCGGTGCGCTGTGGAATACGTGTTACGACCACGCGATTTGGAAAGTAGCTCTCGCTAACTGGTTTTGCGTGGCTGATCTTCGACAGAGGGGGTGTCGATGGAGCTAACGCTCGCCTGCGTGTGGTTCGGTCGAGTTCGTTGCTGTTGAGCAAAGCCACGAATGACCGCCTGAACGAGGGCGTGGCTTTGCTCACGCATCGGCACCGAACTCGACGCCGTCAACATCGAACTCACTGCGACCGAGTGAAGCCCTCGCAGATGCAGTCACCGCTCCGGGCGGTAGTCCAACACCAAGAGAAAGATCCGAAATCCCGACTACTCGCCCGCTATTCTTCACCTTCCGATTCGGCGACCTCCTCACGCAGCGTCCCGACCTCGGCCACGCGCTCTGCGTGGGCGTTGTGCTGGTGGATGGACTCGTCGTTGCTCTGTTTCATCGTCACTACCGCGTCGTCCGGCAGGTCGGGGAACGACTCGACGACGCCGTGGGCCATGTCGCGCACGCAGTCCTCGACGAACTTGGCGTTGGCGTGCGAGTGGTAGGTCATGTGGTCTTCGTCCGGGCGCTTGGCGAGGTTGTAGATGCGGGCGCTCATCGAATCGCGGGCGACCTCGACAAGTTCGTGGAGGTCGACCTCCGGTGCGCCCTCGCTCTCGACGGTGAGGGTGGCGTGGCCGCGCTGGGAGTGACCCGCCTGTGGCACGTCGCGCAGAAACTCCTTGACCTCGCGCTCGCCGACGCCGAGGTCAAGGAGTTTCTCTCGTGCGCGACCGCTCATCATCCCCTGCGAGCAGGGACAAACCGTCATACCCGTGACGCGCGCGCCGATTTCCTCTTTCGTCTCCGCTTCGGTGGCCGTGGCGCTGGCGAGGATGTCCACCATGGCCTGCGTCGGGCGTTCGCTCTCGGGCGTCGTATCGCGCACCATGAACTCCGCTTCCATGCTGACCTCGGCTCTCGTCGTGTAGTCGTGCTTTTCGAGCAGGCGCTCTGCGGCGTCGCCACAGACGTCTTCGACGCGATAGGTCGGTTCGCTGACGGCGTCTTCTAACACCTCGTCGACGACTTCCATGTTCCGACTCATGTCCGCTCCCTTGCGCCAACTCGGCAGGTCGACCAGTACGTCAAACTCGGCCGTCAGGACGTAGGGGCGTTTGTCGGGTCGGGCGACCTCGACCAGTTTCTCGACCCCCGTCACGCCGACCCGATTCAACCCGACCGTCACGTCGGGCTCCGTCGCCTGCACGTCCGGAAGTTGTTCTCTCATTATCCCTCTGTTGTAAGAGACAGAATTAGAGGCTTCCGCTTCCGGCACTCAGCAGTCGCCTCGCTCACCCGATACTCAGTCCAACTTCGAGAGCGCCTCGAAGAAGTCCATCGACGGCCCGGCGATACGGGCCGGTTCCGGTGCGAGCGAGACTGTCACGGTTTCAGGAAGGTCAATCTGGGCTTGCGTTCCGTCGCTTCCGACCACCGCGAACGGTGCGTCCGAGACGCGAATCTCGACTTCGTAGCCCGGGTCGAACACCAGCGGTGGCATCGGGTCGGTCGAACACATCTCCGTCAGTACCAGACCCTCCACGCTGGGATGGACGAGCGGCCCACCCTCGCTCAGGTTGTAGGCGGTGCTCCCGGTCGGTGTCGAAACCAATACCCCGTCGGCGTGCCCCTCGCTGTACCGTACGCCGTCGACGAACACCTCGTAGTTGAGGCCCTGTCCGTGCCCGCGCTGTGCGCCTTGCACGACGATTTCGTTCAGCGCAGGGTGGACTGACCACTCACCCTCGCCAGTCGCACGAAGTCGGGGAACCTCCTGGGATGGGATTTCGCCCGACTCGCGGTATGTCTCCACGATTGCCTGTACTTCGCGAACCGCGTCCTCCGGCACGACGGCGTTGAGAAATCCGACCTCGCCGAGGTTCACGCCCAGTATCGGCGTCCCCTTCGCGCCGCTGGCGGCGAAGAGGAAGGTTCCGTCGCCGCCGATACTCACGACGAGGTCGTTTTCCGCCATCCGGCTCACGTCCACGCCGTCGATGCCCAGTCGTTCGGCGGTCGCGGCGTCGAGGTGAACCGTTGCGTTCTCGTCTCGGAGTGTCTCCCGCAGTTGCCCGGCGAGTGTCGCGGCCCGCTCGTTTCCCCGCTGGGCGACGATACCGACGTTCATCACGACTGCGTTCACGCCGGGTATCCAAAAAGCCGCCGACACCAGCATTAATTTGCACCGAGTTCGAGTGACTGGATGATGAGATTAATTTCCCGGTCGGCGGCGAGCGCACGTGGGCCGAGCGCGACCCACGCCGGGGAGGGACGGACGGGGGTGGCGGCGTGAGCGACGAGGACGACTGGTTCGAGTTCGCCCTCCACCGGGAAGGAGACGGTGAGGAAGACGACCGAACGCGAGACGAGAACCACGGACGGAGCGATACCGACTCACAAGAGACATCGGACTCGTCTGCGGACGACGGTGACTCGTTGTTCGAGGTCGATTTCGAGGCCGCGTTCGAGAACGCACCGGGAGCAGAAATCGAAGGCGAATCGGGTTCCAGTGGTGCGTTCGAGGGCGGCGCGTTCGATAGCGGTAGCTTCGGCGGCGGTGGGTTCGATAGCGGCGGGTTCGACAGCGGCGGGTTCGACGACGAGGAGTTCGAGTCGGCCATCCCACGCATCGACATCGGCATCGAAGGGTTAGATAGCATGATTCAGGGCGGGGTTCCCGAACGCTGATGGTCGCCATCGGCAACGCCGGAACGGGGAAGACGACGTTCGGTTTGCAGTTTCTCGACCACGCACTTGCACGCGGCGAGAGCGCCGTGTACATCACGTTAGAGGAAAACCGCGAGCGAATCGTCAACAGCGCGACGGAGAAAGGGTGGCCGTACGACGAGTACATCGAGGACGGTCGTCTCGCCGTGGTGGACGTAGACCCCATCGAGATGGCGAACTCGCTGTCGAGCATCCAGAGCGAACTCCCCGGACTCATCCGTGATTTCGGTGCGACGCGCCTCGTCCTCCGACTTCGTCTCGCTGCTCGAGATGATGTACGAAGACCGTGCGGTGCGTCGGAACGAAATCTACGATTTCACCCGCAGTCTGAAGGACGCAGGCGTGACGACGATGCTCACGAGCGAGGTGAGCGACGACAACCCCTACGCCTCCCGACACGGCATCATCGAGTACCTCACCGACGCCGTGTTCGTCCTCCAGTACGTTCGCGGAGCGGACGACTTCCGGGAGACGCGCCTCGCCATCGAGATTCAGAAGATTCGGGACGCGAACCACTCGCGCGAGATCAAACCCTACGACATCACGAACGAGGGCATCAGCGTCTACCAGCAGCCGAATCTTTTCTAACGAGCTTTTACGACGGTCGCGGTCAGGAGCGACGGCGGTCGTCGCTCCTGACGGCTCCCTGTAAAAGCTAGACCAAAAGCACCGGAAGACGTTCCTGCTCGCTGACGCTCCGCGGGCGTGCGACTTCCGAGCCATTCGCTCGCGTCGCTCACGAAGTCACTTCCTCACCCCCTTCGGGGGTTCCTTGGCCCGCTCGCTCAATCGCGACGCTCCTTCGCTCGCGGTGAGTGCGCTACCCTCTGGCGGTCGTGTCGTTTTTCGCTTCTGGCGGTCGTGTCACCTGCTGATTTCTGGCGATCGTGTCACCGGGCGGTTTCCGGCGGCTGCGTCGATGGCCTATCTCACGTCGAACCGCTCGCCTCGCTCGCGTTCGACGTTCGCTGTCCGAACTCGCCTTCGACTAGAAATCGTGCTGAACTCGCCTACCGAACGACCGTCACCGGCATCGGCGACCTGCGAACGACCGTCTCCGCGACGCTGCCAAGCAGGATGCGCGAGACGCCCGACCGTCCGTGACTGCCCATCACGATGTGGTCGAAGTCGTTCTCTTCGGCGAACTCCACGATGGTTTGCGACGGCCGTCCGAGTTCGGTCGTCGTCGTGAGGGTGACGCCGTACTCGTCGGCGATTTCCTGTGCGCTCTCGAACAGCGACTCGGCGTTCGCCTTTGACTCCTCGTACCACTCCTCGGAGTGGCCGGGCATCCCGACCGTCGACGTGTACCCGACGTCGATGGGGTCGATGACGTTGATGATCGTCACGTCGGCGTCTTGAAACTCCGTCAGGACGTGTTCTAGGGCCTCATCAGACTGCTCGGAGCCGTCTATCGGAACGAGGATTCGCTTTTTCATACCTAGGGGGACGAACGCACCTGATATAGTGTTTTGTCCACAACGTGATGCGATGCAGCCCAACGGTTTCAATCGCGGCCGTGCCGGGTCACACAGTTCGAAAGCCCGACGAGTTCGACCGGTTCGGAGTTGTCTGGCGAGTAGACGACCATCTGTCCTTTCTCCATGTAGGGCACCTTTTTCTCGAGATTCGGTGGGATGTTCACGCTCTTTATGGCGTCCTCGTCACCGAGGTTCAACACGACTGTCGTGTTGATCTGCTTGAAGACGGACTTGGCGACGTCCTGTGGGTCTTGCGTGATGAGAAACAGCCCGAGTCGTTCTTTGCGACCCTGTTTCGCCGCCTCCGTGAACTTCCCGATGACTTTCTGGGCCTGCACGCTTTCCGCGTCCGAGAGGAAGTTGTGCGCCTCGTCCATTCCGACGACGAGCGGCGTCTCCTTGATGCGGTCGAACGTCGGCGCGTTCGAGAGCTTTTCGTCGATGAGCAGGCTCGAGACGGCGAGCACCACCATCTCTTTCGCCCGACTCGTCGGCAGGTGGTACGTCGGGACGACAGACAGGCGACCCGACCGGACGAACTGCGGGACGAGGTCGGTGATGGAGTCCGCAGACTGGTCGAACACTCCACCCGGAATCGACCGAACGCGGCGTTTTACGGCGTCGAACGTCGCTTCGTGGACGCGACCGCTCTCGTCTAACTCCTCGCGCAGTGCCGGGTCGTCGAGGTACGACAGGAACTCCTCGTACGTGCTACCGTCGCCGTAGTTGCGGAAGAATCGACCGAGCAGGAACGTGAGCGCGCCGTACTGGTTGTCGTTTAACTTCGCGCCCGCGACGAGCCACGGGTTGTCCTCGACCATCGAGAACGGTATCGTGAACTCCACCTGCTCCGCCCGGTGGTGGTCCGCCGAATAGGTGACCCCACCGACTTTGGGGACGAACGCCACCGTCTCGTCGTGGCCGCCGTGTGCGACGCCCTCGCGTTCCCACGCACGCTCGTCCTCGTGGGTCACGTCGGGATTGTCGTCGTGCATCTGGGCGTACTCGTCCTGCGGGTCGAACTGGACGACCGCCATCCGGGCGTCGCGTCCGTCGTCCATCGGGTAGGTGCGCTCTTCGGAGAGATACTGCCGGAGGATGTTCTTCGCGCCATGGGTTTTCCCCGACCCGGTCCCGCCGGCGACGAGGGTGTGCCGGAAGACGAGCGGGTCGCCCGAGTCGTAATCGTCTTTCACACGATAGTCGATGGTCGGCGGCGCTGCCGCAGTTCGCACCTTCTCGCCACCGACCGAGAGGTGACCGAGGAACACCCCTTCTTCGGGAATCTTCAATCCGGTCTTTATCTCCCGTTTGTCGCGGGCCTGCCGGACGACCGTCTCGGGTTTCGGCACGCGGTCGGTCATCCGCCGTTTCAGCTCTCTCCCGTCTCGCGGTTCACCACCGCTCGACCGTTCCGAGGCGCGTGGCGCCTCGCTCTCCCCAAAGAGCACGGCGATCGGTTCCAGCGTCGCCATGAACTTGTAGTCGGTCTCGTCTATCGACTCGTTTCGCATCGCCCGACGGGCGTGAATTTCGGTGGCGTCGTCGCTGTGGAACTCCTGGGCGTACTCCAGCGTCGTGATGCGACAGAACAGTTTCTCGCCGTCCGGATAGGGGACGAGTAGATACTTCCCGATTCGCACGTCGGCCCGGTTCGGCGCGGTCACGTACGCCCGGAGGCAGGTGTCGTCGCGCTCCTCGCCGATTGACAAACCTTCCGACACGGCGAGGGTTCCGATGCCGCGGTCGTCACCCACCGGGTCGAGGTCGACGCGCTCGAAGTCGTCTCCCTCCCCTTCGTCTTTTACTTCGGTCTCCGGCGCGTCTGGTTTCCCTTCGTCGCCGGAATCGTTTCCGAAGTCTTCGAAGTTACTTAAATCGCTCATGCGCCTGCCATCTCGGTCGTGCGTGAAACATGTTTCGCACAGACTCGGCCGATCTGTGGTCACTCACACGACGATTTCCACACGTCCGACTCTCGAACGAACGGCAACGAGACGCAGTCCCCGAAAGAGACGTCACTGTCCTGAATCAGTCACTCATCGACCTGGTGATACCACTGAAATTCAATCGGCTGTTTCACGCCGCGGTTCCTATCGTTCGCACCCCTTCTGGAATGAACGGTGCCGAAGACTCATCGTCCCATCGCGTCCACCAGATACGATATCTTCGCAGGTGTTCATCTTTTTCGGAGACACGATGGAGACGTGTAGTCGACCCGTCCGAGTGAGAGCCGATATCTTTTCGAGAATGTGACGTCGTCCACTGGTCGATGAACGTCGTTCAGCCACACGAACAAAATAAACGATACTTCCCGTTTAATCTTGGTGTCGTTGGGAAGTTCTACGACTGACACCGAGTCAGTTAGGAGAATCTATGAACGACCGAGTAAAAACAACGAGACGCAAAGTTCTGAAAACGACCGCGATGGGCGCGCTCGTCGGCACGTCGTTTTCCGCGACTGGTAGTGCAGACCCGGAGGGCCAGTGTGAAATCGTGAGCACTTCGTGCACACAAAAACGGGGGACTACAACAGTGACCGCAGTCGTCCAGGCGAAAGGTAAGTGCCTCTTCGAACTGACGAAGAAAGGAAGTGGACAGGTTCTCGGTAGTCAGTTGGTGAACTCGACCGGCGAGAGTAGTACCACGGAGATTACGTTCACTTTCCAAGGCGGTGGTGACGCGATTCTCACTGCGTACAAACTCCAAGGGAACAAACGAGTTCAGCAAGCGCAGACCGCCGTCTGCTGACGACTCTCGTCGTTTTTTGCCTCCGGCAGTCGTGCAGTATACGCGTTTCGACCGCCACTCTGTCGCACCCCTTTTACCACTCCGCGTCCTATCCGCACCTATGTTACTCGTTCGCGGTGAGGCGGGGGGGACGACTCTGACGGGGACGTTGTACGAACGGGGCGAACACGCGCCCACGTTCAAGGGAGCGCCGGACGAGGACGCTCCGTACGTCTGGGTCTGTGACGAGTTCTATCAGGTCGAGAGCGGGGGCACCGCCCAGATGGTCTCCGGCGAGGAGGTCAACGTCGCGTTCGAGACACCGATGCCGCGAGGGTTCGACACCCGCGGACAGGCCATAGTCGCCGCGGAAGACCACATCCGGACCCAGTTTGCACGCATCGGTGTCGATGCCGAAGCAGTGGAGATAACGATAGAGAAGGGCGAACTTCAGTAGTGAAGACCCCACCGGACGGCGTTGTAATTCTCGTCGAGTTCGCTGTCGAAGGATCGTTCGAAACTTTTTATCAGCGACTGCATGCTGTTCCGTCCGATTCTGGCGAGTGAATCGGCCTTCGAGATAACCAGTGGTGGTCCCCGAGAGACGGCGATCTCCTTCAATATCTGGCGTTCGATCCGCCGCCGATTGGTTTCGTCACTCGTGAAAATACGCGGCGCTTCAACTTTGTACAGCAAGTCACCACGAGGGTCGTAGACGACGCAGAAGGTCACTTCGTACTGCTTCGGATCGAACTTCCGCTCCACGTAGCGGTCCGCTTCGTCGCTCCCGAAGAAGGCGTCCGACCCGGCACGGGAGACGAACCAGTTCGTGAACGTCAGGTCGTCGGTTAGTCGCTCGTACCTGCGGTCGCTACCGCTCCCATTCACGTACTCACCGCGTTCGAGCACCTGGGAGAAGAACGCGGCGTCGTGTGCCCACGGTGTGTTCATCTCTTTGTCTCGAAGGGTTCGGATTATCGACTTCGCGGAGATGTTCTTGACGAATCCAGCGAGTGGAACCTCACGCTCGGCGAATTCCTCGACCAGTCGGACGTAGTTTTCGAGAATCGTTCGTATCTCGTCGGACTCTTCGAAGAGGTCGGGAAGCACCGACCCGCGGTCGCGCCACCGGACGATTCCCTTGGGATACACCGGTCCGTCCAACAGCAGAAAATCCGACACGTCGCTCGCGTGGTCGAGTGCGTGCCGACTTTCGGCACGATACAGTGCGAGTGCGTGGACGATCTCCTGTTCGTGTTCGTCTCGACGTGGTGCGTGAACGATACGGCGTTTGCTCCCCTCGCTGTAGGACTCCCAATCGGTTCCGAAATCGCGTGACACGTCATTCGTATGAATCGCTTTAACGACCGTCCGCGAATCGTGGAGGTCGAGATTCGAGGGCGAAGAACTCATCGCGGCGTGAGCGACGTCGACCACGAGCCCGTTTTTGAACACCTTCGGGTTGATGCTGCCCGAGTCGAGACCGTGGATCGTCGCAAATCGGTCTTCTTCGAGGGCGATCTCCTCGATGTCTGCACACCGCCGCGATAACTCGCCAATCGGTTCGAGAACCTTCGTTCCATCGTGATAGAGCGGGTTGAGGTAGTTCTCCCACACGTTTCGAGCGAGTTCCTGATGGTTGCGCTCTTCCCCTTCGTAGTCGATTCTATCGGCCAACTGGGCGATGCCATCGAAGTGAACGGGGTCGAGTGTCATGGAGGCTTCATCCCACCCCACCCCGAAAAACCCCGCCCTTCGAACGAAGCTTAGTTACCTCCCGCCGACCACGATTGGCGCATGAAAGCGGGACTCATCGTACTCGACGGGTGGGGACTCGGAAGCGAGGACGGCGGTCGAAACGCCATCGAGGCCGCCGATACGCCGAACTTCGACCGGTTCGCACGCGCAGGCGCGTACGAGACGCTCAACGTGACGGGTCGCAGGGTCGGCCTCCCGAAAGGCCAGATGGGAAACAGCGAGGTCGGCCACCTCAACATCGGTGCGGGCCGGGTCGTGAAACAGGAGTACACCCGCATCAGCGACGCCATCGAGGCGGGTGAACTCGGCGAGAACGCGGCCATCGACGGGGCGTTCGAGTACGCAGACGAACACGACGGGTGCGTCCACTTCATGGGTCTCGTCAGCGAGGGCGGCGTCCACTCCGACCAGAAACACCTCTACGCGCTCGTCGAACTCGCCGCAGAGCGCGGTGTCGAGGCCGTCACACACGCCTTTACCGACGGACGCGATACGCCCCCAAAGAGCGGGGCGGATTTCCTCGGCGACCTGCAAGGGGTCATCGACCAGCGAGGAACGGGCGAGGTAGCCACGGTCTCTGGACGCTACTACGCGATGGACCGCGACCAGAACTGGGAGCGAACGAAGCGCGCATACGACGCCATCGTGAACCGCGAGGCGGCACACGAGGCCGAAACCGCGGTGGATGCGATCCGCGAGTCCTACGACCGCGGCGACACCGACGAGTTCGTCGAACCGACGCTCATCGCCGATGGCCCTGTCCTCGACGACGGCGATTCGGTCGTCTTCTTCAACTTCCGTTCCGACCGAGCGCGACAACTCACGCGGATGATCGCCGACATCGACCCGGTGTGGGAGTTCGAGACGAACCCACCGGCCGTGGAGTTCGTGATGTTGACCCAGTACGACAAGGAGTTCGACCTCCCCGTCGCCTTCCCGCCGGACCAACCCGAGGACACGCTGGGCGAGGTGCTCGCGGACCACGGACAGACCCAACTCCGCATCGCCGAGTCCGAGAAGTACGCCCACGTCACCTACTTCCTGAACGGCGGGCGCGAGGTGGAGTTCGACGGCGAGATTCGACGAATCGTGGAGAGCCCGGACGTGCCGACCTACGACCAGCGACCCGAGATGAGTGCCGAGGAGGTGACCGACACGGCCATCTCGGTCGTCGAATCGGACGACCCCGACGTGCTCGTGTTGAACTACGCGAACCCGGACATGGTCGGTCACACCGGCGACTTCGACGCCGCCGTCGCCGCCGTCGAGGCGGTGGACGAACAGCTCGGACGACTCGTCGAGACGCTCCAGAAACACGGAGCACACGTCTTCATCACGGCGGACCACGGCAACGCCGACGACATGGGGACGCCGGAGAACCCACACACCGCCCACACCTACAATCTCGTCCCGCTCGTCTATCTCTCGCCGGAGGGTGACGACGGTGGCAGAGAATTCCGGGCGGGCGGATCGCTCTGTGACCTCGCGCCGACGCTCCTGTCGGTCATCGACGTGGAAAAACCGGACGCGATGACCGGCGAATCGCTCCTTTAGGGCTGGTACCGTAGCACTCGCGTATCGATGGCGTCACAGCGCGGGCAGATGTGCTGGTAGTGAATCGACCCGCCGCGTGCCGTGACTCGCCACTCGCCCTCCTCGTCCACGAAGCCACACTTCCGACACCGTCGTGCCGTCTCCTCGTAGTGCTTGCGCAGCTTGACGAACGGAGACCGGCTCGAATTGACTGCCATGTTGTATGCTATGTATTGCCACACAATAATTGTAACGATTGTTCAATCATTCGTAGCGCAGATTGGAGACGACGCCGGTCGCTCGTCGACCTTTCACACCCGACGCTCGAAAACTGGGGTCAGAATAACGTCTCGCGAAGCTCCCGGTACACCTCGTCGCTCGCCGCCGCGAGAAACAGGTCGTCTTCGTTCGCCAACCGCGCGCCGCTCGTTTCCGCGAGCAGCCAACCGGCGTGTTGTTCGACCTCGTCCGGGTGGAAACAGACCACCGCTTCGAGCTTCCCGCGGGCGAGCAGTCCCCAGTCGAGGGCGGGTGCCCAACTCTTCCAGACGCGTTTGCAGTGGTCTCCGAGCGCCGCGTCGAGTTTGTCGGCCTGCGCCCGCAGGTCGTCGTCCCGGAGCACGTCGAGTCCGAGGACGAACGACACCGTCGCGTGGTCGCTCGACACCTCGCTCTCGGCGCGAATCGGCTCGCCGTCGAGGGTGGTCCGCCCGTCGCATCGGGCGACGTAGGTGTGGTCGTGCAGCGGTTCGTGGACGACCGACAGCACGGGGTCGCCTTCGTGGAGTAGTGCCACCGCGCTCCCGAAGTACGGAATCCCCGAACAGAAGTTGTTCGTCCCGTCCAGCGGGTCGACGACCCAGCGATACGCACTCTCGCCCGACCGCTCGCCGGACTCCTCGGCGAGGATGGCGTGGTCGGGGTAGGCAGCCGTGAGCACGTCGAGGATTCGCCGTTCCGCCCCGCTGTCGGCGACCGCCTTCACGTCGTCCGGCCCGTGGTCGGCGTCATGTGACTCGCGTTCGAACTCCCGCACGAGATACTCGCCCGCGACTCGACACGCTTCCACCGCGGTCTCCACGAACGAGTCCATATCTGTTTGTTTCACTCGGGGGTGAAATCTGCCCCGGTTCGACGGTTCCGAGGGAGCGGTCGGCCCCCGCCGGGCAGATCGACAGCACACAGCGGCCGGAGCGAAGAACGGTCTTCGTCGGTTTCGGTCGTGGTCGGTTATCGTCGGTCCTCGTCGGTGTCACGGCGGGCGGCGCGTTCGGCGCTCGCCCATCCGTCGTGTTCGGTCCGTTCCCGGTCGCTCTCGGAGTCGATGAGCGACCAGAGTACGAGCGGCGCACCGACGGCGAACGCGAGAAACAGCACGAACGCGAAGCCGAATTCTCCGGCGGCGAGGGGCTAGAACATGACAGAATATCGAGTGGGTCGGTGCTTAATCGTTCCGTCCGTCGAACACGACGTCGCCGTCGACGACCGTCAACGTCACGTCGATGTCCTGGATGTCGTCCGTGTGTTCCCACGGCGAGCGGTTGAGAACGACGAAATCCGCCTTCTTGCCCGCCTCGACGGTTCCGAGGCGCTGCTCGTCGAATCCGGCGTAGGCCGCCCCGTGGGTGTACGCGCGGAGCGCCTCGGTCACGGAGAGACGCTGTGCGTCGACGGGTGCGTTGACCGTGAGGTGCACTCCGAGCAGCGGGTCGAGGGGCATACAGTCGCTCCCGAACGCGACGTGTGCGCCCGAATCGAGCAGGGTTCGGTACCGATTCGTCTGTTCTCTGCGCTCTTCGCCGAGTCGAGAATCGTAGAGGCCGTCCGGTTGCGCCCACTTCAGGAAGTTCGGCTGGACGGAGGCGACGACGCCCGACTCGGCGAACCGTTCGACGTGCTCGTCGGTGACGAGTTCGACGTGTTCGACCCGGTGGCGCATCGCCTCGGGGTCGTCGGTCGCCTCGAAGGCGTCCAGCGCGGCGTCGATGGCTTCGTCGCCGATGGCGTGGGCCGTGACCTGCAACCCGGCGTCGTCGGCGCGGGAAACGAGGTCGTCCAGTTCCTCGGGTAGGACGACCCACTGGCCGGTCCCCTCCCCGTCTTCGTAGGGGGCTGCGACCTTCGCGGTTCGCCCGCCGAAACTCCCGTCGGTGAACGTCTTTATCGCACCCGTCCTAACGAACTCGCTGCCGTGGTTCGTCCGCAGGCCGACTTCCTCGACCGCTTCGACGTGGTCGCTCCAGTAGTTGATGCGCACTCGGAGTTCGAGGTCGCCGTCGAGTTCGAGTTGTCGGTAGACTTCGGGTGCGCGAGACCGCCGAACCATGTCGTGGACGCCGGTGACGCCCTTCTCGTGTGCGTCTCGCTGTGCGGCGAGCAGGAGTTCTCGCATCGTCTCGGCGTCTGGTTCGATGGCCTCGTGGACGACGTCGATGGCGTCCTCGACGATGATACCGGTCGGTTCGCCGCCTTCTCTCTTCACGTCCTCGTCCGGCATCTCGTCCCCGAGTCGTTCGAGGACCTCCCCGTTGACGGCCGCGATGTGCATGTCCTCGCGGAAGGCGACGACCGGATGGGTCTCGCTCACCGCATCGAGGTCCTCCCGGGTCAGGTAGCGCGAGTCGTCCCACGTGCTCTCGTCGAAGCCGTAGCCCAGCAGCCACTCGCGGTCGTCGTCCAGGTCGGCGAGCAGTTCCACGCAGTCGGCAGGGGAGTCGGCGATCGAGAGGTCGGCGTTGACGAGGTAGCTTCCGACCGTCGCCATGTGGGTGTGCGCGTCGACGAACCCCGGCAGGAGGACGCGCCCGTCGAGGTCCACCACCTCGGTGTCGACACCGTTCAGAAACTCGATTTCGTAGGCCCTGTCCACGCGAACGATAGTTTCGTCGCGGACGGCCACCGCCTCCGCCGTCTCGTCGGGGTTCGTGAGGGTGTGAACCTCCCCGTTGGTGAGAATCAGGTCCGCTGGCGCTGTCATGGTTTCGTGGTGTGTTCCGACGGCGATAACTGTTCGGGGTCCGGCAGAAAGGATTTACCGCCCCGGAGACACCACTGTGCTAATGCGCTCGAAGCTCCCCGTCGTCCTCCTCGCCCTTTCCGTCCTCGTCGCCGGTTGCACCGACGCCGGATTTCTCGGACAGAAGACGGACGTCGTCTCCGAGGAGACGCCCGCCGAACCGACGCTCGTCGGGTCGTCGAGCACCGGCGGCAACTGTGTCCAGTCGACCGAACACCACGTCGAAGTCGAGACGAAAGACGAAGATGGGAGTCGGTATCTCGTCGTTTCGGGCGACGTGAGCGTTCCGGACGCCGCCTACGTGCTCGACGTCTCGAAACTCGAACAAACCGGAGTCCGAAACTACACCCTTCGCGTGTCCAGTCACCGAGCGACGAAAAAACCGAAACGAGGCTGTGCGGCGGTGGCGAACTACACCGCGACCATCGAGGTTCCACGGGGCGGCCCGAACCGCGAGTTCACGCTGACGGTCGTCCACGACGGGGAGGCCGTCCACCGGCAGAACGTCACGAGTCGGTGAAATCGGTTCCTACGCGAAATCGTGATAGTAGACCAGTTGATGTGCGGTTCCCCCCGTGAACAGGTCTTCGACTCGCTCTTCTACGCGTTCGAAGCCTTGCGCCTCGAAGAACCGCCTTCCTCGCTCGTTGTCGACGACGACTGGGGCCGATAGTCGCGTCAATCCACGTTCTCGAATCGCACTCTCGACCGCCTCGAGAAGGGCGGTTCCGATACCCTCCTCCCAGTGGGTCGGCTCGACGAAGAGTTCTCGGAGAACCGCCTCACCAATGGCGTCGACGTGAGTGCTCGTATCGACGTGCGCACAGCCGACGAGTTCGCCGCCGTCTTCTGCGGCGATGAGTATCGCGTCGTCGTCCGACAGTGCCGTCCCGAGACGCTCGTCGCTGAACCGGTTTCTCACCGTCGCCTCGCGTTCTCTTTCGGAGAAAAAATCGTACGCCGCATCGAGCGTCTCGTGTGAGACGCGACGAATCGCTGGGATATCGGTCGCCGTTGCGCGTCTCGTTTCCATGGTCGATATTGACGCAGGGACGATATATCCTTGATGGTTACTCCGAATAGGCAACTGTTAGGGGGTGGGAGCGAAACCTCCGAACCATGACCGACGCAGACGAACTCGCAGAGCAGGTTCGGGCGGGCGACCTGCGCTTGCACGAACTCGAAGACCACGCAGACCACGACACCGCGGCGAAGGCCCGCCGAACCCTCCTCGAATCGGAAACGGACGTGGACCTCGACACCGTCGGTGAGTACGCCTTCGACGCCGAACTGGCCGAATCCAACATCGAGAACATGGTCGGGGCCGCCCAGATTCCGCTGGGGGTCGCGGGACCGGTGAGCGTCGACGGTGGGGCTGCCGAGGGTGAGTACTACCTCCCGCTGGCGACCACCGAGGGTGCCCTGCTGGCGAGCGTCAACCGCGGCTGTTCGGTCATCAGCACTGCCGGGGGTGCGGACGCGCGCGTCACGAAGACTGGGATGACCCGCGCTCCCGTCTTCCGCGTGGCGGGCGTCGCCGAGGCCGAAGCGGTCGTAAACTGGGTCAGAGACAACCGCGAGCGACTCGCCGAAGCCGCGGAATCGACGACCAGCCACGGCGAACTTCTCGACGTGACGTCCTACGTCGTCGGCGACTCCGTCTTCCTGCGGTTCGTCTACGACACGAAGGACGCGATGGGGATGAACATGGCGACCATCGCGACGGGCGAAGCTGCCTCGCTGGTCGAAGAAGAAACCCCCGCGAGCCTTGTCGCACTCTCGGGCAACCTCTGTACCGACAAGAAGCCCGCCGCCATCAACGCCGTCGAAGGTCGCGGGCGAAGCGTCACGGCGGACGTTCGAATCCCACGCGAGACGGTCGAAGACCGTCTCCACACGACGCCGGAGGCCATCGAGGAGGCGAACACTCGAAAGAACCTCGTCGGAAGCGCGAAAGCCGGAAGCCTCGGTTTCAACGCCCACGCCGCGAACGTCGTCGCTGCCGCGTATCTCGCCACCGGGCAGGACGCCGCGCAAGTGGTCGAGGGGAGTAACGCGATCACGACCGTCGAGGCCCGTGACGACGAACTGTACGCCAGCGTCAGTCTCGCCAGTCTGGAAGTCGGCACCGTCGGCGGCGGAACCAAACTCCCCACCCAGGCGGAGGCACTCGACGTGCTTGGGCTCCGCGGCGGTGGCAACCCCGCTGGAAGCAACGCTGACGCGCTCGCAGAGGTCATCGCGGTCGGTGCACTGGCGGGTGAACTCTCGCTTCTCGCAGCGCTGGCGTCGCGTCATCTCTCCAGTGCCCACGCGGAACTCGGTCGGTAATCACCCCTTGAGGAAGATATATTATAGAAACAATTCTAGTAATTTATTACTGGTGCCGTAGGATAAGCAACTGGCACGTTCGAGGGTTGGATTCCTCGTACTGTGCCGTCCGATGGTGACCTCTGATGGCTGCATCCACCTCCGACGGGGACGCACCGATAACCGATTCCCAGGCGTACCACGTCCTCAAGTTCCTCAAGCTGTTGCTCACCGTCGTCACGCTGGTCGTCGCCGTATGGAAGGGACTGAACGGTGTCGTTCCCTGACGCGGGAATCGACCCCTCCCCCCGATTTTTAGAGGCGCCGATAGCGTCCGCGATTTTCGCTGACCTCGCCGCGTCGAACGAGTTTCTCCAGTGTTCGGTCCACGTATTCCCGGGAGACGCCTCGCTCGCGTGCGTACGCGACGACGTCGCTCTCGTCGGGCCTGTCGAGCGTAGAGAGTGCATCTAGCACGACCTGCTTTCTGCTCTTGCTCTCGGTTCGCCGGGAGCGGTCGCTGGCGGCGGCCACTTCTTCGGTGTCGATGCCGGAACGGTCGAGGAACTCTTCTTCGTCTATTCCGGCGTCTTCGACCCGTGAATCCATCTCGGCGAACGAGTCGAGTTCGGCGAAGGCGTCGCCGTGTCCCTGTCGGTTGGCGAGCATCGAGGCACGGACCTCTCGCGCGTGGTCTTCGTCGTCCGTCTCGACGAACTTCTTCAACTTCCGGAACGTGCGTCGTTTCCCACAGCGCGAACACTGCGTCGTCTCCGGGCGTCCGTCGACTATCCACAGGTTACTACACGCGTTACACCCGACGACGCTGTACATACAGAGATCTCCGTTGGCATCCATGTTCAACCCTGCGCTCGGGCGGCGGTTTCGGTCGGGCGGTCGCTCGCACCCCCGATGTGAGGATGGTGTTCGGACGCTGGGTGACGTCGATAGCGGGTTTCAGGTCGAGTGGATTCCACTGCCCTCCGACCAGTTTCGGGTCTGCGAAGGAGAACGCGACGACCGCTACACAGAGCCATTCGAGTCCCATCGCATCGACGTTGGTCTCGTCTTCGTATTTAAACTTCCACCCCGACGTTTACGGTCTCTGCATGCAAGAAGATGGCATGGAGTCGATTGCACTCTCGGACCGTGACGTAGCGGAAGCGACAGATGGCGTTTTCTTGACGCAACTCGCCGCCGGAGAACGGATGAGCGTCCAGCATTTCCACATCGAACCCGGTGCGACCGTACCGGAACACAGCCACGACCACGAACAGACGGGATTCGTCTACAGCGGCGCGTTGACGTTCGTCGTCGATGGCGAAGAGCGGGTCATCGAAGAGCAGGATTCCTACGCGATTCCGGGGAACGAACCACACGCCGCCGAGAACCGAACCGACACGCCAGTCCGTGGTATCGACGTGTTCAGTCCCCCGCGACTCGACGTGCCGTGGGAGGAGTAATCGCGAACCGCGATTCGGCCACCGAGCGCAACCCGCGTTCGCAACGTTCGTTTCGGCTGAGCGGTTTTCGAGAACGTATCGGATGGGTCGTGAACACCGTCCGTTCGGGGGATCCGGCGGTCCACCGAACCTTTTCGGACGGACTCGAAGAGTCGAGGTCGAACTGAGGACGGGACCGGAGAAGCGGGCTCTCCTGTCGGTCGCCGAGAAGGGTCGTCTTACGCGAGTTTCTCGATGTTCTCCACGATGGCGTCGGCGAACTCGCTAGTCGCCAGTTTCTTGCCGCCCTCGATCTGGCGTTCGAGGTCGTACGTGACCGCACCGGACGAAATCGTCTCTTCGACGGCGTCACGGACGAGCTGACCGGCGTCTTTCCAGCCCATGTACTCGAGCATGAGGCGACCCGAGAGAATCATCGCGGTCGGGTTGACCTTGTCTTTGCCCGCGTGCTTCGGTGCCGACCCGTGAACCGGTTCGGCGAGACAGCGGTGGGCACCGAAGTTCGCACCCGGTGCGATGCCGAGACCACCGATCTGTGCGCCGGCGGAGTCGGACATGTAGTCGCCGTTCAGATTCATCGTGGCGACGACGTCGTAGTCGCCCGTCCGAGTGAGAATCTGCTGGAGCATGTTGTCGGCGATACGGTCTTTGATGACGAGTTTGTCGTCGGGCTGTTCGCCGTCGTACTCGTCCCACAGTTCGTCTTCGGTGATGATGACGTCGCCGAACTCCTCTTCGGCGAGTTCGTAGCCCCAGTCTCGGAACGCACCTTCGGTGAACTTCATGATGTTGCCCTTGTGAACGAGCGTGACCGAATCGCGGTCGTTCTCGAGGGCGTACTCGATAGCTTCGCGGACGAGACGCTTGGTTCCGAACTCCGTAATGGGTTTGACACCGATGCCGACCGGACCGTCGTGAATGACGCCCGTGGCACCCATCTCGTCTTCGACGAACTCCTTGACCTTCTGAACTTCGTCGGTTCCGGCTTCCCACTCGATGCCGGCGTACACGTCTTCCGTGTTCTCACGGAAAGTGACCATATCCATCGCCTCCGGGTTCTTGACCGGGGACGGGACGCCATCGATGTAGTACGTCGGGCGAACGTTCGCGTACAGGTCGAGTTTCTGGCGGAGCGCGACGTTCAGACTGCGGAATCCGGCACCGACCGGCGTCGTGAGCGGGCCCTTGATAGCGATGTTGAACTCCTTGATGGCTTCTACGGTGTCGTCCGGCAGGTTCTCGTCGTACTTCTCGCGTGCACTCGCACCCGCGAAAACGCGCATCCAGTTGATTTCACGCCCCGTCGCTTTGGCCGCGGCGTCCAGCACTTTCTGGGCTGCTGGGCCGACGTCCGTCCCGATGCCGTCCCCGTGAATGATGGGGATGATGGGATTGTCCGGGACGCGAAGCTCCCCCGTCTCCTCGTCGTACGTGATTTTCTCACCGTCTTCAGGTACGTCTACCTTGTCGAAATCGTAGCTCATGAACGTTCGAACTTCGTTTCGACGTGAATATAAGACCTGCCGTTTGTCCCCCGTATGGTCCTAGTACACCCTTAAATAATAGAGCGGACCCGGTGGCAGTGCGCGTAACGGTCGTTCGACTCGTCGGTCTCGTCGGCGGAACCACCGGGGTCTTGCGTTCGAGTCGTGCTCGGTGGGGACTGTTTCACCCGTGCTCGAAGACCGTGTGACGATGGCAGTCGAACTCCCGACGGGACCCGAGCATCGTTCTCCGTCCAGACTGCCGTTTGACGGGAACTTAAGCCGTCACATCCGAAAGCATTCTGCATGATACTCATCGTACACGGCGGTGCTGGCAGCGAACCGGACGAACCGACCCCTCGGCAGGCGGTACTCGACGAAGCCGCAGAAACTGGCACAACGGCGGAGACGGTCGTCGAGGCCGTCGAGACGGCGGTTCACGTCCTCGAATCGTCGCCCCGATTCAACGCTGGTGTCGGTGGCGCGGTCCAGAGCGACGGCGAGATTCGAACCGACGCGGGAATCATGACGAGCGACCGCAAAGCAGGTGCGGTCTGCTCGATGGCCGGCGTCGAACACGCCGTCAGCGCGGCGCGCGTGGTGATGGAGGAGACGCCACACGTCCTCGTCAGCGGTGAGCACGCCGTCTCGCTCGCGGCCGACTATGGCGTCGAGACCGACGTCGACCTCTGGACCGAAAAGAACCACGAGCGCTGGAACGACCTCAATGCGCCCGAGGGAACGCCGGGCGAGCATCTCACCTGGCTCCGCGAGAAGTTCGGTGGGGCGGACACGGTGGGTGCGGTCGCGTTCGACGGAGCGGAGTTCGCGGCGGCCACGTCGACCGGCGGACGATGGCTCGCACTCGCCGGCCGAGTCGGCGACGTGCCACAAATCGGCAGCGGCTTCTACGCCGCCCCTGCGGGTGCGGCCAGTTCGACGGGTGCAGGCGAAGACATCGCCAAAGCAACGCTCACCCGACGAGCGGTGCGCCACCTCGAATCCGGATTCGATGCACAGGCGGCCGCCGACCGCGCCATCGAGGAGTTCGCCGAACTCACCGGGTCGAGTGCGGGCGTCATCGTCCTCGACCGCGACGGTAACGCGGGAAGCGCGTTCAACAGCGACGCCATGCAGATCGCTGTGAGTCGGTAGCGATTCCGGGTCGATTGCAGAGACGGTCGCTCGGGTCGAGGATGCTACGCCTCGGTCGTGGTGGTCGTCTCGGTGGTCGTGGTGGTCTCGGTGCCCTCGGCCGCAGTCGTGGTCTCTTCCGTTGTCGTCTCCTCGGTGGTGGTGGTCGCCGATTCCGCGGCGATTGCGTTCTCCGCGCTGGCAGCGCCGACCGTCGCCGTATCGATTGTCACGTTCTCTGCTGCGATTCCGTCGATGACGAGCATCTCTTGAAGTCCCAGGGAGGCGGCTGTCGTCTCGTTGGCCGTAGTCGTCTCACCGTCTGCTGCGGTCGTTTCGGCAGTTTCCTCGACCGCAGTCGTCTCGTTGGCCGTGGTCGTCTCACCGTCTGTTGCAGTCGTTTCGGCAGCAGTTGTCTCCTCGGTGGTCGTTCCTTCGGCGGCGACCGTCGTCTCTTCCATCGTCGTCTCTGTCGGCGTGGTCTCTTCCGCTGCTGTCGTCGTCTCTACGGCACCGACAGAGATGCTCTCGACGGTGAGCGACCCGATGGTCATCGTATCAACGTTGACGAACTCGACGACGATACTTCCTAACGACCCCTGGCTGCTTGCACCGGTTGCCGTGGTCGTCTCTTCCATCGTCGTCTCTGTCGTGGTCGCCGTCTCACCCTCTCCCTCGACTGAGAGATTCTCGACGACGAGTGTATCGACCGCCATCTCCCGGATGGTGACGGTTTCGATAGTGGCGCTCGACGGGACGTTCTCCTCGTCGAGTCTATCCAGCTCTCTGCTCTCTACGTTCGTGGCGTTGACGCCTTCGACCGCGAGTCGCTCCAGTTCGACATTCTGGAGTCTCGCGTTCCGGAACGTTCGGTCGCGGTCCCGTATTTCGACCGTATCCACACTCATCGATTCGATAGTCGCATTCTCGACCGTGACGTTCGCCAGTTCGAGTTCCTCGACCGTGACGTTCTCTAACAGTACCCCTTCGTCTGTCGTTGTCCCCGCACTCCCCGGCATTCCCAGCGTGAGGCTGGCGAACACCAGGAGTGTCGTTGCGAGCACGGCACCGATTTCTCTCCGCATAGACAGAGGCTATGTCCCTACTGAGGGTGATAAACCGAGTCGACTGTTCGAGACTTCGATGACGTGTTTCCTGTGTTTCACGACGATTACCGTCGGTGGACGGTCGTCAATCTCGACTTAGCGGCTTCGTGTAACGCAAACTCTTTCCGGTATTCGGGCAAAGTATGTGCCATGAGCGAAGTGGATATCGACCTCTCGACGGAGAAGTACGAAAAACACCGGGAGGCCGGTGAGATTCTCGCACAGGTGCGGAAAGAGACCGCAGACCGAGTCGAAGTCGGTGTGAGCCACCTCGAAATCGCCGAATTCGCGGAGGACCGAATCCGCGAACTCGGCGGTAAACCGGCGTTCCCTGTGAACATCAGTATCGACGAGGAAGCGGCCCACGCGACACCCGGCATCGACGACGACAGTACGTTCGGCGAGGATATGGTCAACCTCGACATCGGCGTCCACGTCGACGGTTGGCTCGCGGACACCGCTATCACGGTCGACCTCTCGGGTCACGACGACCTCGTCGAAGCAAGCGCGGAGGCGCTCGACGCCGCCCTCGAAGTCGTCGGTCCCGGCGTCGAGACGGGCGAAATCGGAGCCGAAATCGAGTCCGTCATCGAGGGCTACGGCTACAATCCCGTCGTCAATCTCTCGGGCCACGGTCTCGCCCACTACGAACAGCACACCGAACCGAACATTCCGAACCGTGCCGTGCCACAGAGCGCCGAGTTGCAGGTCGGTGACGTGGTGGCCATCGAACCGTTCGCCACGGACGGCAGTGGAAAGGTCGGCGAGGGCGCTGAGGAAGAAATCTTCGCACTCGAACACGAGGCGTCAGTTCGTGACCGCAGCGCTCGTCAGGCCCTCGACCAGATTACGGACGAGTTCCGCACGCTCCCGTTCGCCACTCGGTGGCTCGACGTCTCTCGACCCGAGATGGCGCTTCGGCGGTTGAAGATGCAAAACGTTGTCCACGGGTACCCGGTGCTCAAAGAAGAGGAGGGCCGTCTCGTCAGTCAGAAAGAGCACTCGGTCATCGTCACCGACGATGGATGCGAAGTGTTCACACAATAGTACACTGCGTTGTCAATCACATCCAGTTGGTAGCTTGCCGTCGACGGGCTGCGATTTCTCGCTGAAAACTCGTTCGTGGAATATCGACTAGGTACGTGCCCGTTCAAGCGTTGTTCATCCGCTGGCTCTTCGACTCGCCACACGTCTCGCACTTCGTGACGCGGTATGGTTCGCGTGAGAACTCGGCGTTCTCCTTTTTCTTGCTTTCCGTCCGTATTTCGACCGAAACCTCGTGTGAGGTTTCACGTCCGCAGTTTTCGCACAGTTCGACGATTGCCTGGAACCCCTGATTTTTTGTTGCCATGGTGACTTCCTGTTCAGTCCTTTCTTCCCCTGACAAGAGCATAAAAACCCCTCTCTGTTGGAGGGCGTTCGAACCGTTTATTCGACCGCAGTCTTGCGATTTACTCCTTTCGGGCCACGAGAGTGTCCCATTTCGTTTATCGTGGATTGAGAACCGTTAATGAGGGCGCAACGCTCTACAACAGCCGAATACATTATATAGGTGGTCAGGGATTGAGGCCGAACAGCATCGAGCGGAAAAATACGAGGACGGGAATAATTTCGAGCCGGCCGATCCACATGTTCAGGACGAGCATTCCCTCTGCGAGCGGCGACATCGACGGTCCGGTGATTCCGGTCGAGAGACCGACGTTCCCCTGTGCGCTGGCGACTTCGAACAGCGCGTCCGCGTAGCCGAAGTCGGGGGCGACGTTCACGAGGACGACGCTCCCCGTGATGAGCAGGATAATCCAGAGCATGCTCACGATGGCCGCCTCGCCGAACTCCTCGAACATCTGAGTGCGGTCGAGGACGCGATTCCCGATTCGGGTGTTGACGACCGCCGACGAGGGGAGGAACACCCGCGAGAACTCCCACTGGATACCCTTACTGATCATGTATCCGCGGATGATTTTGATACCGCCGACGGTGCTCCCCGCCGCCCCGCCGAGCACCATCGCTCCGCTGACGATGAGTTTGCCGCCCGGACTCCACGCACCCATGTCTGACGACTGGAACCCGGTGCAGGTGAGTGCGCTCACGAACTGGAACGTCGAATCACGGGCTGCATCGCCAGACAACGGTGACAGTCCGAGGGTCTGGAGGCCGACCCAGCCGGTGTCGGTGAACGCGCCGCTCGCCACGGGGAGCGCGAAGATGTTCTGCAGGGACAGTACGATGGCACCGCCAACCAGGAGGACGAACAGCCAGTGGGTCTGGAGGTCCGAGCGCAACGCGTCTACGTCTCGGTCGTGGAGCAACGCGTAGTGAATCGGGAACGCGATAGCTCCGAGCGTCATGATGGGGAGGAGCACGCCCTCGATGAGCGGCGAGTCGTACGACTGGATGGAGTTGTCGGTGACGCTGAACCCACCGGTCGAGAGGGCGGTCATGGCGTGGTTCAACGCCTGCCAGAACGTCTCGAAGAGGCTCAACCGCGGTTCGCTCCAGCGAATAGCCACGAACAACGCGAGAACCGCGAGCGCGGTGTAGAGGAGGAAGATGCGCCACACCGTCTGTACCGTGTGGATGATGCTCGGGTGGATTCGCTCCTCGCGCGTCTCCGCCCGGTAGAGGGCGTAGCTCCCGCTTCCGGGACGTGCGAGGATGGCCGTCGTGAGGACGATGACGCCCACGCCGCCGACCCACTGGATGAGCGACCGCCACCACTGAATCGCTCGCGGGAGCGACGGTTCGTGGACGGCCATCGTCAACCCGCTCCCGGTCCACCCGGACATGCTCTCGAACAGCGCGTGCAGCGGATGCTGGAAGTACGCCAGACTCGACATCGTCGTCACGCCCCCGACGCGAATCGGTTCGTAGCTCGCTCCGGCGGGCACGTACGAGTTCATCACCGAGACGGGCGTCAGATGCGCCGCGAGCAAGAACGGAATCGACCCGACGATGGCGGTGGCGAACCACCCACCGGCGGCGATGACCATCCCGTGTTTCATCACTGGATTCGGCGCGTCTTCGAACGCTCTGCGGGCCACCTCGCCGACCGTTGCGGTGATGACCCCCGCCACGAGAAAGGCGAGCGCTACGTAGAACTCGCGGAAGGCGAGCGCGAGGAGGACGGTGAACCCCATCAACGCGGCCTGCATCAGCACGAGCGCGCCGATGTCTCGCAGGATGATAGCGAGGTCTACCGGAACTCCGGCGACCGTCGTGCGCCGAACCATGTCAGTCGTGGTCCTCGTAGTGACCGAAGATGTCGGTCATCTCTGGCGTCGCACCCCGTTCGGAGAAGACCGTGACGAGGTCACCACCCTTTATCGTCGTGTTCCCACGCGGGGTGACGACCTCGTGGTCGCGCTCGAGCGCGACCACGAGGATGCCGTCGTCGAATAGGCCTTCGTCCGCCGCCTCGGCAAGCGTGTGACCGGCGACTGGAGCGTAGGAATCGACCGTGATCTCGAACACTTCCGCCTCGTCGCCGATCTTCATGTAGTCCTTGATCGAGGGACGTTTCACGGCGCGATACAGGTACTCCGCGATGAGGCGCTGGGGGTTCTCGATGACGTTCACGCCGATCTGCCGGAAGATGTTCATGTGCTCTGGGTTGTGGACGACCGACACCAGCGACGGTACCTCGAGTTCCTGTCCGAGGAGACAGACCATGATGTTCGTCGCGTCCTGGTCGGTCGTGCTGATGAGCGCGTCGGCCCGGTCTGCACCCGCCTCTTCGAGCGTGTCGATAATCGTCGCGTCGTCGTTCAGGACGAGACAGTCGAACTGCATCGAAGCGCGCTCGGCGCGCTCCGCGTCTTTCTCGATGACCACCACGTCGTTGTCGTTCTGGGTCGCAATGCTGATGAGTTGCGAACCGATGTCGCCCGCGCCGACGATGATGAGGTACATTCGTTACCCCCCTGTCCGAAGCCAGCATTTGAAAAGATACTGTTGTGCGAACGTCGAAACGTGTCGTGTGAACCGTCGGAAAGGGACGACGAGGCCCGTCGCTATCACGACTGAGATTCGAGTCGTTCACGGTTATGGAGTCGTTAAACACGCTCTAACCGCCGATACTGGATTCGACACGGGATTTCCGTGTCCGTGAACGACTGCTCGTCGGCGTGTATCTGTGGGTGATTTCTCCCCGACACATTTCAGTCCACCCAGACAGTACCGCAACCGCACCTCGTCCTCCCAACCTCTTCCCTACGGTCGTTCACCGGAAGACGGTCCTGCTCGCGTGCGCTGTGCGGGCGTGTGATTCCGTGCAGTCGTTCACGTTTGTTTACGACGACTACGCGCCCTTCTGGCGAGTAGACTGAAAACATAAAGCCCTGTCCACGCACATACCCGTCCATGCAAGAGGTCTTCGCGCCGTGGCGAATCGAGTGGGTTGAACGGGAGAAAGGGGACGGAGACGGAGACTGTGTCTTCTGCGAACTCCCCCATCGCGGTGCCGACCGCGAACATCTCGTCGTCGCACGTAACGACCACGCCGTGGTGATGTTGAACAACTACCCCTACAATCCGGGTCACGTCATGGTCATCCCCGACCAGCACACGGCCGACTACCGCGAACTGGGCGAGGAGGTGTTGTTGGGTCACGCCCGACTCAAACAGCGAACCTTCGACGCGCTCGAAACCGCCCTCTCGCCGAATGGGTTCAACGCCGGTTTGAATGTCGGCGAGGGGAGCGGTGGCTCAATCGACCACCTACACACCCACGTCGTCCCGCGTTGGACGGGCGATACGAACTTCATGCCCGTCATCGCCGATACGAAAGTCATCGTCGAAGGACTCGAAGACACCTACGACCGAGTTCACGCAGCGTTCGCCGATCAAGAAGGTGCGACGGTTTCCGACGAGGGCGCCTCTGACGCTGACGCCGCGGGCGCGAGTGGCGCAGTCTCGTTCGAGTCGGCGTCCGAGTAGGTGTTCCCGGTGGGTGCGGTCTCCGTCGAACAGACTAACCGACATCTCCATACCGCAGGCCTCCCAATTCGAGCGTGATGAACCGGTCTCGCGCCGTCCGCGCAGCAGGCATCATCGTCCTTCTGGCGAACGTCGTGTTGGTGTTCGCCAAGGGGTTCGTCTGGCTCCAGACGGGAAGTCTCGCGGTCGGCTCCGAGGCCGTCAACAGTCTCTCGGACGCGGTGTACAGTATCGTCGTCCTCACCGGACTCTACCTGACGACGCGACCGCCGGACTTCGAACATCCGCACGGTCACGAACGAATCGAACCGTTCGTCTCGCTGTTCGTCGCTCTCGGCGTGTTCGCGGCGGGCGCGCTGGTGCTCTGGCGCGCGACGACTTCGATTCTCTCCGGCGACATCTCGGTGACGACGAGTCCGTTGGCGGTCGGCGTACTCGTCGGCACTGCCATCGTCAAGTACGGTCTCTACCGCTACTGTCTCCGCGTCGGCGCGGAGTACCACTCCCCGGCAGTAGTTGCGACGGCGCTGGACAACCGCAACGACATCCTCACTGCGAGCGCGGCCCTCGTCGGCGTACTCGGCGCTCGGTTCGGCGCTCCAGTACTCGACCCTATCGCGGCGGGCGTCGTCTCGCTCGGCATCCTCTACACTGGCTGGGAAATCGTCGAGGACAACGTGGACTACCTCGTCGGTCGAGCCCCCCCGGAAGACCTCCGAGCGAACATCGTCCAGCGTGCGCTCGCTCACCCGGAGGTCGAGGGCGTTCACGACGTCATCGCCCACTACGTCGGCCCGGAAATCGACGTGAGCATGCACATCGAGGTCGAAGGTGATAGAACGCTCATCGAAGCACACGACATCGAAACCGAGGTCATCGAGTCGATTCGTGACATCCCAGAGGTAGACGACGTGTTCGTCCACGTCGACCCGAAGGAACTCGGCGAGTGGAAACCCGACGCCGAAGCCGACAGACTGGCCGAAACACCATTCAGAGACGGCGACGGGAACTGACGCTGGAGTTCCACGAGCCGAGAGTCGAGTGTCGTCGAATTGAGCAAAAAGGCCGATACTAGTGGGGCTAAATCAAGAAATTGTTAGCCAGATATGATAAGAATGCTATAAGTGTGTCGCATCGTAACTCACAGATGTTATGTCGCAACCAGGTCAAGAAGCCATCTGGCTCTGGATTGGAACTATCGGAATGGCACTCGGGACGATCTACTTCATCGCACGGGGGTGGGGTGTCAGGGAGAAAGAACAGCAGGCGTTCTTCATCGTCACCGGATTCATTACCACGACGGCCTTCGCGTCGTATCTGGCGATGGCGACGGGATTCGGTCTCACTGAGGTGACGGTCGATGGCCGAACCCTCGACATCTACTGGGCGCGATACGCCGATTGGCTCATCACCACGCCACTGTTGCTACTCGACCTCGCGCTCCTCGCGCGTGCCGACCGAAACACGACCGGGACGCTCATCGGAATCGACGTGTTCATGATTGCCACCGGACTCATAGCGGCACTGACGACCGTGGCTTCGTTCCGTCTCCTCTGGTGGGGGGTTAGTTCCGGGGCGTTGTTGGTGCTTCTTTACTTCCTCGTCGGAACGCTCACGTCACAGGCGGCGACTCAGGACGAGTCCGTCAGCAGTCTGTTCTGGCGGCTTCGGAACCTGACCATCGGCCTGTGGGTGTTGTACCCCATCGTGTGGGTCGTCGGCACCGAGAGCACACTCTCGCTCCTCCCGCTATACTGGGAGACTGCAGCGTTCATGGTTCTCGACCTGGGTGCGAAGGTCGGCTTCGGATTCATCCTCCTCCGGAGCCGAAGCGTCCTCGCCGCGGCTCGCGAACCGACCGAACTACCCGAACGGGCACCCGCCTGATCCCCCTGTTCGAACCGCGTTTCGGCAGCAATCATCGATGAGTGTCCCACTTACGTACTTCCAGTTCCTGTCGGTGTTCGTCGTCCCGCTCCTCGTCGTCGTGGCCATCACGACGCCGAGACCACTCGCAGGTCGTGGACGAATCGCTGGTGTCGGAATCACGATTCTCGCACTCGTCGCGCTCGGCTACACCGTCCCGTGGGACAACTATCTCGTCGGACAGGACGTCTGGTGGTATGGCGAACAGACAGTCCGGTTCCGAATTTGGAACGCCCCCGTCGAGGAGTATCTTTTCATCCTGCTCCAATCCCTGCTGACGGGGCTCTGGGTTTCGCGCTTCGCAAACCCAGAAGACGACGAGTACGACGTTCGTGCCCACGTTCCGGGCGCAGGGGCGTGGATTCTCGTCGCACTCGCGGGGGCACTCTCGCTCCAGTATCCCCGCGGATACTATCTCGGTGCAATTTTGCTGTGGGCCGCGCCGGTGCTCGCAGTGCAGTGGGCCTACGGTGGTGGCTACCTCTGGGCGACGAAACGACGCTGGACCCTCGGTGTTCTCGCTCCGACGCTCTATCTCTGCATCTCGGACCGAATCGCGATCGAACTCGGCATCTGGCACATTTCACCGTCGCTCACGACGGGCGTGGCAGTCGGCGGACTCCCGATCGAGGAGGGGGCGTTCTTCCTCCTGACGAACCTCCTCCTGGTACAGGGGTTCGTCCTGTTTTTGAGGGTGACTGACCGATGGCGATAACGTCGATGGAGATTTCCCCCGCAGTTCGGGCCGCACTCGCACGCGTCGTGCGACCCTCGTGGCTGGTTCTCGGGTCGCTCACACTCGTCACGACCGTCGGTGTTTCGGTACCTGCTCGGTGGCGATACGTACCGTTGCTCGCGAGCGTCCTGTTGTTCGGTCTACCACACGGTGCTATCGACCACCTGGCGATTCCTCGCGCCAACCATCGCCCAGCGACGCCGCGGTCACTCGCTGGCGTCGGGACACTCTATCTCGTCCTCGGCGGCGCGTTCGTCGCAGCGTGGTTCGCCGTCCCCGTCTGGTCGTTCGTCGCGTTCGTTCTCCTCACGTGGTTCCACTGGGGACAAGGCGACCTCTACGTTCTGTCCGCGATGACACCGGACGTCCGATTGTCCCCCGTCCATCGTGTCCTTCTGGTCGTGGTTCGTGGCGGCCTCCCGATGCTCGTCCCACTGCTCGCGTTTCCTCGAATCTATCGGCACGTCGCAACGCTCCTCGTCGGAAACTTCCGAACGGGGGGCGTCGCCCACGTCGACTGGCTGTTTCGACCGGGAACGCGACTCGTTCTCGGCGTCGGATTTCTTCTGTTCGTGTTCGCAACGCTTGTTCTCGATTGGCGACGAAATCGACGACTGTGGCGACTCGACGCCATCGAAACCACGCTGCTCGCGGTCTACTTCGCGGCCGTGCCGCCGATTCTCGCGATCGGCGTCTACTTCTGCGTTTGGCACTCGCTTCGGCACATCGCTCGCATCGTCTGTCTGGACGAGGCGAGCGTTCGGGACCTCGCCGACGGCAACGTGCGGTCACCACTACGGCGATTCGTCTACGACGCAACACCGTTGACCGTCGGCGCACTGGTGCTACTGGCAGGAGTCGCAGTGGTGGTACCCGTCCCGCCGGAGACGGTGCCGGAAGCGGTCGGTCTCTATCTCGTCTTTATCGCAGGACTGACGCTCCCGCACGTCGTCGTCGTAACGCTCCTCGACAGAGAGCAAGGAATCTGGTGACTGGGTAGCGGTTCGTCGAGCTTTCGCGGTCATCTGTCGTCTCGACGGGGGAGATAGCTTTCTCCGTCAGACCGGTTCGCCGAATGCGTATACCGTCTGATGGCTCGTCACTTCGACGTCGAGGAAGTCGCCGGGTTCGATGCCGTGGTCGGAGGCGTTCTGCACGATGACCTGTCGGTACGCCTCGTCGCGGCACTTGACCGAATCGCCGGTTCCCTCTTCGACGACCATCACCCGCTTTTCGGTTCCGACCATCGCCTCGTAAGCGGCACCGACGACGTCCATCTTCAACTCGGACATCGCCTTCGAGCGTTCTTTTTTCACCGTGCCGTTCAATCCCTTCATCTTCGCGGCGTCCGTGTTCGGGCGCTTCGAGAACCGGGTGACGTTTATCTTCTCGGGGCGGGTCTCGCGCAGGAGCGCCATGCTCCGTTCGTGGTCCTCGTCGGTTTCGGTGGGAAAGCCGACGATGAAGTCGGTCGAGAGCGTCCAGTAGTCGAGATGCTCGTTGAACGTCTCGACGATGTCCACGTACTCGTCCACCTGATGCTGTCTGCGCATGTCGCCGAGCACGTCGTTCGACCCCGATTGTACCGGCGCGTGGATGAAGTTGTAGAGTTCGTCGTTTTCGGCGAACACCCGTGCCAGTTCGTCACGGATGCCGTGGACGCCCTTCGGATTCGCCATCCCGACGCGAACGCGGAACTCGCCGTCGATTTCGTTGCAGATGCGATCCAACAGGACGTGGAGTTTTCGTTCGCCCGTGTCCCACCCGTAGACGCCCGTGTCCTGTCCCGTGATTCGGAGCTCTTTCGCGCCCGCGTGGACTAACGCGCGAGCCTTCTCGACGTTCTCTTCCACCGAGGGGGAGTCGATTTTCCCCGTCGCGTGCTTTGTGATGCAGTACGAGCAATCGGACATACAACCGCGAGCGATGGGGAGGATACCGACCACTCCGTCCAGGACGGGTTCGACGCCCGGCCCCGGCGTCGGACACTCACCGTTCGTCACTGCCGTCGGAACGTCGTCCCAGTGGAGAATCTGAGCGTCGATGCCCTCGCTCTGGAACTCATCGCCCTGCGCGAGTGCCATACACCCCGTGATGATGAGGTCTGCCGTCTCCGTTTCGAGTTCTTTGGCCCGGTGAACCATGTTGCGCTCCGTCTTCTCGACGACGGTGCAGGTGTTCATGATGGCGACGTCCGCCTGCTTGAGTGTCTCGACAGGGTAGTGGCCCGCGTCGCGGAGCGCGGACTCTATCTGACGGCTCTCGCCGCGGTTCGAGGTACACCCGTACGTCTCGATGTGATACCGGGCCATTCGTGCGGGAGTTTCGGCTACGCGGCAAAAAGGGCGACGGTTGTACTCGGTGACGGACCCGCTTTCGGTGCGGAGGACGGCATTGGCGTGCGGTCGAGAGAGTCTCACGGTAGTGGCTGAGACGCTGTTCGCTCTGCGAACCGCTAGAGGAGTCGTCGATGCTGTACGCGCTCGAAGCCCCTGTGAAACGGTAGCTGATTTGGGGAGTTAATCGTTCGTGTCGATTTCGGGAAATCACCCGCTGTGGAGTTTGTACACGAACTTTTCGCCGCAAATTCAGTCGGTTTTTCTCTGTTGCCGACGCAGAAACTATATTCTTATTGTCACGTCGTTCATCCTTCGTTACCGCGTCGCCGGCCCGATTCAGGGGGTCAACAACAAACTAGCTGTAGTCCCTTTTTCCCAAGAACCCCGGGTGGCTCACGCCCGGAGGAGAACGACTATGACATACACGCAAACAGTACTACAGCTAGGCGGAGGACTTCCACAGTGGCTTCAAGACCCCATCGCGGGGCTCGTCGCGCTCTTGCCCCGACTGGTCGGCGCGGTCGTCATCCTGCTCATCGGGTGGGTTATCGGACGGGGTGTCGCGGCGGTCGTCCGTCGAGTCGCCGACCGGGTCGAACTCGACAGAATGGTGCTCGACACACCACTCGGACGAATGCTCGGCGGGACTGAGAGTGCGGTATCGAACGCCTTCGGCAAACTCGGAGGGTGGTTCGTCTACGCACTCGCCATCCTCGCAGCGGCGAACGTGCTGGCGATTCCGACTCTCTCCGAGTGGGTTGCCACCGCCGTCTCGTACCTCCCGGCGTTCGTCGCCGGACTGCTCGTCATCGTCCTCGGCTTCGTCGTCGCCGACTTCATCGGCGACGCCATCGAACGGACTCGTGCCGCGACCCAGACGGCGTACACGTCGTGGTTCGCCACCGGGACGCGCTTTTTCCTCTACTTCACCGCCCTCGTCATCGGTCTCGACACGATGGGCATCGAGGTGGGTATACTGTTCGTCTTCGCGAGGGCGCTCGCGTGGGGCCTCGCCGCCGCCATCGCTATCGGCGTCGGTGTCGCCTTCGGATGGGGTGGCAGAGACTACGTGGCTGGCCACATCGACGGCTGGATGAGCAGTGCCCGTGAGGGAACGCCGAGTCCGCAACCGGGTGACGACGACTAACGGTGGAGACGACCACCTGAAGGCGGCTATCCGTTGAAATCGTCCACGATTTCCACGCCGCTACTCGCCCCTATTCGCTCCGCACCAGCGTCGAGCATCGCTTTCGCCGTCTCGTAGTCTCCGATGCCACCGCTGGCCTTGACCGGGAGATACTCGGCCATCAGTTCGACGTCTTCGATTTCGGCACCGCCGTCGGCGAACCCGGTGGAAGTCTTGACGAACGCGGCGTCCGCTTCCTTCGCCAGTCGGCACGCATCGTGTTTCTCGTCGTCGGTCAGCAGTGCGGTCTCAACGATGACTTTCACGGGAATCGGAACGGCGGCGACGACCTCTTCGATGTCCGCTCGGACCGCGTTGTGTTCGCCCGCCTTCAGCCGCCCGACGTTGATGACCATGTCCAGTTCGTCCGCACCGTCGTCCCAGGCACCGACCGCTTCTTCGTGTTTGGCGTCGGTCGCGTGCTGGCCGTGCGGGAAGCCGACCACCGTGGCGAGCGTCACGTCGGGTGCGTGCTTGCTTGCCTCCGAAACGTAGCACGGTGGGATGCAGGCGTTCATCCCGTACTCGGCGGCTTCGTCCAGCACATGTCGTACGTCGGATGGCGTCGTCTCCGGCCCGAGCACCGTGTGGTCGATTTTTCCGGCGAGTTCTGCGTCGTTCATAGGGGGCAGATGTCGTCACCGGGTAAAAATCCCCGCTATCGACGCGACGAGACCAGCAAGACGAGCGCCAGACCGACGAGCAAGACCGCGTAGGCCGAGGCCGCGAGGAAGGCGTCGACGTACGTCGGGAAGTCGTCGGTTCGGAACGTGATGGCTTTCCGAACGAGTGCGATGATTGCGGCGTACACGACCGCCCTGACGACTTGCACCTCACCTTCCGATTCTACGTATGCGATGACCGTTCGAAAGATTTCGGCGACGATGAGCAAAAGCAGAAAGACGTCGAGGAGTTGGATGAGCGTTCGGGGGTCAGTGATTTGGCCAGACCGAACGAGGTCGACCGCGAGGACGCCGAAATCGACGAGACCGACGATGAACAGTCCGACCAGGAGGAAGGCGGCGACGAGTTCGGCGCCGCGCATCACCAACTCCGAGTACGCCACTGGGGCGTCGAAGTCCATAGGAGTCGTGCAACCGCGACGAACGTAGAAGTTCCGCCGGTTTTCGACCGCTCTTCGCTGTCACTCCTCGCCGAACGTCCGCACCGGTTCGGAAGCCTCGGTTCCTCGCCGGGCGTGGAGTGCGCCGAGTGCGCCGAACGCGACCGGGTAGACGAGTCCGCCGACGAAACTGCTCAGCAGCACGTCGGGCGCGAGTGCGACTCCCGACAGACGCACGGAGAAAAGCATCGACCCGACGACCATGAGCGGGAAGTAACCCAGCGCGATGGTGCTCTCCGAGAGCATCCACTGGCCGGTCGTCCGTGGTTAGCCTTCCCCGACCGCGAGTCTCCCCGCGAGTACCAACAGCACCGGTGGAACGAGAAAGAGGATGGACAGTGCCCCATCGGCAGCCCCCACGACGTTGCGCGACACCGGTGGTAGTCGTGCTATCTCGCATGGAACGGTCACCGGAACGAGGTGGGCGTTGTGGAACAGCCGGCCAGCCCCTTTCCAGGTCGGCACTGCCGCCCCCTCCAGCAGTTCCGCGAGCGTCGTCGATTTACTCACGAGCAGTGGAATCTCCGTCGCCGCCGTCGCATTCGTGAGCCGCGTCGCAGCGAACGGAAGCGTGAGCACGTATCCCACGAGGTACGCGCCAGCACCCCAGAGGCTCTTTTTCCCGCCGGGGTATCGGACGCTGGTGTTTCGTTCGACGGTCATCGACGATATAATTCACTCTGGTTGACATATTTCTATCGTATCTCGTCGGTATATCTTCGTCCGCCCCGTCTTTCGAGTGTCGCCGTGCGTCCCGACCCCCTCACCCCACGACTATTTTTACCGCTTCCCGTCTATCGTGGTGTATGGAACGACCAGACCTCCACCCCGCGATCACCGACGTCTCGGCGGACATCGCAGAGATGGAGATTCGCGGCGCGGCGACCATCGCGGACGCCGCAGCGGCGGCCCTCGGGGAACAAGCGACGGCGAGCGACGCCGAATCGCCGGAGGCCTTCCGGGCCGAGATTCGCGCTGCCGCCCGAAAACTTCACGAAACCCGCCCGACTGCGGTGAGCCTCCCGAACGCACTCCGGTACGTTCTCCGAGGGATGGCGGGCAACAGCGTCGACGAACTCCGCGAGAGCGTCTTGGCGAGCGTTGAGGAGTTCCGTCGTGAACTCGGCCAGGCGCAAGCCAACCTCGGACAGATCGGCGCGAACCGTCTCCGCGACGGCGACACCATCATGACCCACTGTCACTCGACGGATGCACTCTCCTGCGTTCGTCACGCGCTGGACGACGGCAAGGATATCAATGCCATCGTCAAGGAGACCCGCCCTCGAAAGCAGGGACACATCACTGCCAGACAACTGCGCGAGTGGGGCGTTCCCGTCACGCTCGTCGTGGACAACGCGGCCCGCCGATACCTCAACGACGCGGACCACGTGCTCGTCGGTGCGGACTCCATCGCCGCTGACGGGAGCGTCATTAACAAAATCGGAACCTCCGGCCTGGCGGTCAACGCCCGCGAACGCGGCGTCCCCATCATGGTCGCGGCACAGACCCTGAAACTCCATCCCGGGACGATGACGGGCCACACCGTCGAGATAGAGATGCGCGACGAACGCGAGATACTGCCGGACGAAGAACGCTCGGAAGTGGGCGACGTGACCGTCGAGAATCCGGCGTTCGACGTGACCCCGCCACGGTACGTCGACGCCATCGTCACCGAACGAGGGCAGTTCCCGCCCGAGAGCATCGTTACCCTGATGCGTGAACTGTTCGGCGACCAGCAGGGCGGCGAACCGTGGGACGAGAAGGTGGCGTGAGGACGGCCGGCCCGGGGAACTGACTCGGATTCTCCCGTCGAATTGGTCGCTTCAGGTTACCGCCCTGACCTCACGCGACGCACCCTCCGTCCGAACCTTCTTGGCTATCCTATTCGAACGTTGACACATGACTGCCGTCGAGTACGGGGCGACTGCCGAGGAGTTGCTCGAGCTGTACCGGGAGTACGAGTGGTGGGCAGACCGCGACGAGTCCGACGTTCGCCGCGCCCTTCGAAACACGGACGAGGTCGTCCTCCTCCGTGACGGACACGAAGACGGTGTAGGCGAACCTATCGCCGCCGCCCGGATTCTCACCGACTACGTCTACTACGCGATGGTCTACGACGTCATCGTCGCGGCTGACCATCGTGGTCAGGGAATCGGACAGGAGCTCCTGACCGCCGTCCGCGAGCACCCTCGCTTGCAGGAGGTCTCCCCGTCGTTGTTGGCCCGCGAAGGGCTGGTTCCCTTCTACGAGACCTGTGGGTTCGACGTGGCGGACCAGGCGGTCGACCACCCGGACGGCGAACCCGAACCGCTGGTCTGGATGGTACACAGTCGGGAGTAGGCGCGACACCGGGTCGCACGCCGACAGCGGGTAGACCGCAAACCTTTCGACACTTCCGTTCGCGTGTCGTGGTATGGTACTGCCGGAAGGGTTCACACTCCCGTCTTTGGCCTATCTTCTTCCACTTTTACTGGCGGTCGGTCTCGTCGGGTGGTTGCTTTGGCGTGCTGAACCGGCCATCTCGGAACGCACCGTGGTCGCGCTGGCACCGTGGATGGTCGTCGGTGCCGGACTGCACGCACTCTACCAGGTTCGAACGATTCCCGAGAGCGTGGCTCCCTTGTTCGGAACGCCCTCGGTGTATCTCACGACGTTCGTCGTCGCTGGCGTCGTCTGGTTGCTCGCACTCTACCGACTTCGGGCACCGAGTCCACGAGTCCTCGCCGGCGTGGGTTCCGTCGGCGTCGCACTCGTGGTTCTCGTGGCGTTCGGATACGGCATCCAAAACGACAGTCTCCGGCTTTTCTGGCCGTTCGTGGCACTCGTCGTGGCGGTTTTGCTGACCGGCGTCCTCTGGATTGCGACGCAGTATTTCTCCCCGGACGCAGCGGTCATCACCGGTGCAGTCGGGGCACTCACTCTGTTCGGTCACGCGCTCGATTCGGTCTCGACTGCCGTCGGCATCGACGTTCTAAACTTCGGCGAACGAACACCTATCTCGCGGGCCATCCTCGAATTCGCCGAGGTGCTTCCGACGGCCGACGTCATCGGCGTCGGCTGGTTGTTCGTGCTCGTGAAACTCGCCATCGCGGAGTTCGTCGTCCTGTTGTTCGCCGATTACGTCGCCACCGAACCGGCGGAGGGCTACTTCCTGCTCGGTGTGGTCGCCGCCGTCGGATTGGGGCCGGGCGCACACAACCTCCTGTTGTTCGCCATCACGGGCTGATTCCTCAGGACTTTTTATCGCCGGTAACTTACTGCAGCGGTATGCCGCCCGCGAACCGCTCTGGGAGACTGCTATGGTCCGAGTCGTAACCGCCGGACACGTCAACTGGGACGTGACCCTCCGCGTGGACTCCTTGCCGGACCCCGACGGTGAGGCGCGTATCACGTCTCAGCGACGGTCCGGCGGCGGAAGCGCCGCGAACGTCTCCGTCGCCCTCGCTCGAATGGACGTGCAGACGGGTCTCGTCGGAAGCGTCGGCGCGGACGAACAGGGGTTACTCGTCCAGCGAGAACTGGACACCGAGGGGGTCGACTGTAGCCACGTCATCGAAGTCGAGAGCGTCGAGACGACGACGAAGTACCTCATCGTGGACGAACGAGGCGAGGTGATGGTGCTCGGGAACGAAGGGGCGAACGAGGCCGTCACGCCGGACGACGTGGACGGCGAGTACGTAACGCGGGCAGACCACCTCCACCTCACCAGCCAGCGCCCCGACACGGCGGCGAAACTCGCGGAGGTCGCGACCGAAGCGGGGACGACGGTCAGTTTCGACCCCGGTCGCCGCCTCGCGGAGCGAAACTTCTCGCAGGCGCTCGCCTACTCCGACATCGTCTTCCTGAACGACCGCGAGGCCGCGACGCTCCTAGACGAGGATCTAGAACACCCGTGTTCGGAACTACACGGCCGCGTCGTCGTCATCAAACACGGACGTAACGGTGCACGCGTGGACACGAAGACGGGCGCGTACACGCATCCGGGATTCGGCGTCGAATCGGTGGACTCGACCGGGGCAGGTGACGCTTTCGCCGCCGGATTCATCGCCACCATCCTCGAAACGACCGATTACGAACGCGCACTGGAGTTCGCCAACGCCTGTGGCGCGCTGGCGTCGATGGCGGTTGGAGCGCGTAGCGCACCGACTCGGGAGCAAGTCGAGGCGTTTCTCGACGACCAGTTTTAAACTTCGTTCGGGCCGTCGGCGCTCTGGACCTGCCATCCGCCTCTGATACCACAGGCCTCGCGCACTTCGTAGACTATCTCGGTGTCCGGCCCCATCCGGTCGCCGCCTTCGACGCGCTCGATGCGGAGCGGGACGTCCAGCGTACTGCCACAGCAGCCGACGCCGACGAACTCTTCCCACTGTTCTCCCTCGCGGACGCGTCCCCTCGTCTTTCGGAGGTACGCCCTGAACGGGCTTCCCTCTACCTGGAATCGTCCCCAGTCGCTCAGGTCTTCGGGATACGAGACGACGACGCGGGTCGCGGCTTGGCCCTCTGTGACGGCTTCTTCGGTCGCCATAGTTACCGGTAGGGACGCGAGCCGTTTATGTATTCCCGCGCGGTTTCGAACGACACGTTGGGCCACAGTAATTAAGAAGGCTTATTCAGGGGCATCACGCACCCAACGACCATGGTAGAGTTTGAAGTACCGGAGGTCGATTACACCCGGTACTCGAACCGGCAACTCGCGGCGGTGCCGCTCGTGGTCCTCGTGTTGGCCCTCCTCGTCCTCGCGGGATGGTGGTTGACCACTGGCGCGCCAGTGACGCCCGGTATCGAGTTCACGGGCGGAACCGAGATGCGAATCCAGACGACCGCACCACAATCTCAGATCGAGTCGACGCTCGACCCCGTCTCGGTCACCCCCGCGCAGTCTGCCGAGAACGTCTACATCGTGACGTTCCAGGAGACGCAAACGAATGCGCTCGAATCGCAGGCCCAACAGGCGGGCTACGACGTCCTCTCGGTGCAGAGTACGTCTCCGAGCTTCGGTGACGATTCCCAGCAACTCGCACTGTACGGCCTCGTCGCCGCGTTCGCGGGCATGAGCATCCTCGTTTTCCTCATGTTCCGGACCTTCGTCCCCTCCATCGCCGTCGTCATCTCGGCGTTCAGTGACATCGTGATTCCACTCGCGCTGATGAACGTCTTCGGTATCAAACTCTCGCTGGGAACGGTGGCCGCCCTCCTGATGCTCATCGGTTACAGCGTGGACTCCGACATCCTGCTCAACAACCACGTCCTGCGACGGTCGGGTGGTTTCTACGAGAGCACGTATCGTGCGATGCGGACCGGTGTGACGATGACGCTCACGTCCCTCTCCGCGATGTCGGTGATGGCTCTCGTGGCGTTCATCTTCGGCGTCGACCTGCTCACGTCCATCGGTATCGTGCTCGTGATGGGACTGGCGACCGACCTGATGAACACGTACATGCTCAATCTGAGTCTCCTCCGCTGGTACAAGTTCGAGGGGGTGGCACGATGAACGTCCGAGACCAGTGGCGCGTCGGCCTCCTCGTTCTCCTCCTCATCGGGAGCACGTTCGCTCTGTTCGTCCCGCAGGGAACCGTGGGCGGAAGTCCGGACAACGGCACCCTCACCACGAGCGACGGGCCGACGAACTTGAAATACGGGCTCGAACTCGCAGGCGGGACGCGCATCCGCGCCCCCATCGAGGGCGTCACTGCAGAGAAGGTGACCGTCCCGCGCGGCATGGGCGACGCCAGCGTCCAGAAGGCCGTCGCCGGAAACGTCTCCGGGGTCGCACAACAGGACGTGATGATTCGCCGGAGCCAGTCGGGGACGACCATCGAGGTGTTCGCGGAGAACGTGACGACGAACCAGTTGCAATCGGCGCTCGACACGGTCGGAATCGACTACGACACCGTCCGGGAGGGTGTGACCGCACAGACCCGCACCGAAATCGTTCGCACGCTCAGCGACAAGATTTCGAGGGCAGGACTCGCCGGCGGGCGCGTCCAGCAGGTCGAGACCGCGACCGGCCAGCACTTCATCCAGGTCGAGATGCCGAACGCGAACCAGTCCGAGATGCAACAACTGGTCACTGAACGCGGCCAGGTGACCGTCCTCGCCCACTATCCGACCGGCAACGGGTCGTACGAGAACACGACGATACTCACCCAGCAGTCGTTTACCACCGTCGGGCAAGCACAGCAAGACCCCAACGGTCAGACGTCCGTCTCCGTGACGCTCACCGACTCGGCCGCTGACAGATTCGTCCGCGTGATGAACGAGAAGGGATTCACGAGCGACGAGGGGATACAGGCTTGTCAGTACCCGCAAACGAACGCGAGCGAGGGCGGTTACTGTCTGTACACCGTCGTCGACGGTCGCGTCGTCTACGGTGCGTCGATGGGTTCGGACCTGGCCCCGCAGATAGCGAACGGTCAGTTCAAACAGCAACCGACGTTCAGGATGCTGACGACGAACATGTCCGAGGCCCGCCGCCTCCAGATTAACCTGCGCGCCGGTGCGCTTCCGGCGGCTCTCGACACGCAGGCGGGAACGACGACCTACCTCGCGCCGAGTCTCGCGACCGAGTTCAAGACCTACTCGCTCGTCGCGGGTCTTGCGGCCGTGTTCGCAATGAGTGGCACCGTCTTCGTCCGCTACGGCAAGCGGGAAGTCGCACTGCCGATGATCGTCACCGCGCTCTCCGAGGTCGCCATCCTGCTCGGGTTCGCCGCCGCAGTGCAGTTACCGCTCGACCTCTCGCACATCGCGGGATTCATCGCGGTCATCGGGACCGGGGTGGACGACCTCATCATCATCGCCGACGAAGTGATGAGCGAGGGCGACGTGAACTCCTCGCGGGTCTTCCAGTCGCGGTTCCGCAAGGCGTTCTGGGTCATCGGAGCGGCCGCCGCGACGACCATCATCGCCATGAGTCCGCTGGCGGTGCTCTCGCTCGGCGACCTGCAAGGGTTCGCCATCATCACCATCCTCGGCGTGCTCATCGGTGTGCTCGTCACGCGCCCGGCCTACGGTGACATCCTGCGCTACCTGCTCACCGACAAGTAACCGCCGTTCTCTCTCGCTTCTCTCACCGCTCTCTCCGTTCGCTCGTCAGGCCGGTTCACGTCGACCAGTACTTCCCGCCTACGCATCCCGTAGGCATCGTCTACTCTCGCAACGGTGTCGTGCCTATAACAGCGCCTGCGTCGAATCGCGGACGATGCTACACCACCTCCGACAGGGTAGACGGAGATTCTCCGTGGAGATGGAGCGGCTTCGCCTCCGGCCGGGTGCCCGTCCGCGGGACCCCCAGACCGCGGTTCGTCGACTTCCGCCGGAACCGGCAGTGACCTTCCTCTGTCTGGGAAATATCTGCCGCAGTCCGCTCGCCGAACGATATTTCAACGCCCGACTGGCGGACACGGACTACGACTGTGCGACCGTTCGGTCGGCCGGCTTCATTGAGAAAGAAGGACGGACGAGTCCGGACACGGCGGTGTCGGTCGCCGGCGAGTTCGGCGTCGACCTGACCGACCATCGGTCACAGTGCGTCGACGAAACCCTCCTCCGTGAGAGCGACCTCGTCTTGCTCATGGACGCGTGGAACTACTGGCATCTGAAGGGTGGCTACGGGGAGCAACTCGACAAGGCCTACTTCCTCAAGTCGTTCGACGCGAGTGACGGTTTCGAAATCGAAGACCCCTACGACGCGGACGAATCGACCTTTCGACGCGTCTACAGCGAGGTAACTGTGGCCGTGGACAGTCTCGTCGCGACGCTGGAGGACGGATGAGCGTCGTCGTTCCCGCCATCTCGGCCGGCAGTAGCCTCGCCTGTGCCCGGTCGCTCGGCCGACGCGACATCTCCGTCGTCGCCGCCTCGGAATCGGATTCGCCTCCCGCGTTCGCGTCGAAGTACGTCACCGAAATCGCGCGTCTTCCGGCCCCCACGGACGACGTCACCGGCTACCGAGACGGCCTGTTGGCGCTCGCGGAACGACCGGACGTAGAGACCATCGTCCCGCTCCGGGAACCCGAAAGCTACGTCCTCTCGAAGTACCGCAACTCCTTCGCGGAACATGTCGCCGCGCCGTGGCCCGATTTCGAGACGATGTCGTCGGCGCGCGACCGCCACCGACTGTTCGAGCGAGCGGACGAAGTGGGGATACCGGCACCGGAGACGCGACTGCTCTCGGCGTGGGACGACTGGGAGGACGAGACGGTCGTCAAATCACGCTACACCGTGCTCGTGCGAGACGGTCGAACCGCGTACCCCGGCGTCCGGTTCGTCTCCGGCGAACCCGACACCGACCGACTCACTCGGGAGATGGGCCACGAACCAATCGTCCAGGAGTGTCTCCCCGACGGCTCTGAGTACGGTTTCTTCGCCCTCTACGACCACGGCGAACCGGTCGTCACCTTCCAGCACCGTCGACGCAGAAGCTACACCTACTCGGGCGGTGCAAGCGTCTTCCGGGAGTCGGTGTCGATTCCGGAACTCCGCGAACAAGGGATTCGACTGCTGTCGGCGCTCGACTGGCACGGGCCCGCGATGGTGGAGTTCCGACGCGACCCGCGCGACGGGCAGTTCAAACTGCTCGAAGTGAACCCGCGATTCTGGGGGTCGCTCCAGCTCGCCGTCCACGCTGGCGTCGACTTTCCTCATCGCTACTACCAACTCGCCTGCGGAATCACGGAACCGGACACGGGCTACGAAACCGGCGTCGGGAGTCACGTGCTGCGCGGCGAACTCGTCTACCTCCTCAGCCTCCTTCGGGACGACTACGACCACGTCGAACGCCCGTCGATTCCAGCGGCGACGGCGCGAGTGCTCGCGTCACTCCTCACCGAGCGGAACTTCGATTACCTCTCGCTGGACGACCCGAAACCGTTCGTTCGGGACGTGGCGAACCTCGTCGGTCAGATGACTCCGGCGAAATCGGCTCCCGTGAAGCGCGCCGTGTCGGCGCTGGTCGGGAAATAAACGAAGCGCAACTTGTCGAACGCCTAGAATTGGTCGAGCGCGGATTGTTCGCGGGCCGCCAGCACGTCCTTGCTCGTTTGCCACGAAGCGCGGGCACAGTCCGGCACGTCGCCGTGTACTTCGACGTACTCACGGAGGAACCGCCGGGTCTTCGGATCGCTCGGGTAACCACTGCCCACCGACCCGTGTTTCTCGGCGAGACGGGCGACATGTGCGTCTCGTTCGACCTTGGCGACGATGCTCGCCGCGCCGACGATGGCGTGGGACTCGTCCGCGCCGTGTTCTGCCGTAATCTCGACCGTAGCTTCGACTCCTTCGGTGACTCGACGGGCGAATCGGGACTCGCTGGTGTCGCCCGCGTCCACGATGCCCGCTGTTCCGTCGGTTGCGACCTGCGAGATAGCTTCGGCGTGGGCCGCGACGGTCAGGCTGTTCATGTCCGTCTCCGGATGGTCGATTCGCTCGCTCGTGATTTCGGCGACACCGACCCGAACCGCGTCGTTTCCGCGAATCGTCGCCGTGAGTTCTTCGCGGCGCTCCGGCGTGAGGTTCTTCGAGTCGTCGATTCCCTGCGGGAGCGTCGCGGGGTCGTCCACCGCGACTGCGGCGGCGAACATCGACCCCAACACCGGTCCCTTTCCCGCTTCGTCTGCGCCGAACACGCTCGACAGAACACGCCCCCGGCACAAGGCCGTTACTGATTCACCTGCGAAAGGGACACTCGAACGGTCACGGAGCGAGCGCCCCTCGACTGTGTGCCGCAGGACGGAAAATCGGGGACGTGGCGTTCAGTCTTCCGCGTAGAAGACGGTTCGCCGACACTCGGGACAGACGTATGGAACCGGCGTGAGTATCTCGTCAGCTCGGATGCTACTGAGAAAGCCCTCCTTCGGCCCCTCGGAGACGATTTTGATGTCTCCCATCGCGTCGGTTCCGCTGAGTTTCATCTGGTCCATCGTCTCGTCGCAGCCGGGACACGTTCGTTCAGACGACATACATGTGTCCCAGCCGTCAGTCATCATAGCTCTGTTGACTCGTCCGGTGTCCGTTCCCTGTCGGGAATCCGACTCTCGAACTTCACTCCGCCCTCTCGGCCCGTTCCAGCGACCGTCGGGGAAACGTGGGAGAAAACTCACTCCCGGAGATATTCAGGCAGGTCGAACGCCTCGTCTTCACCCTCCACAGCGACGACGTCCAGTGCGGTCACGTCGGCGATGACGCCGAGCAAGCCCGCCAAACTCGGTTCGGTTCGTCCCTCGTCGCCACTGACGAGTTCCTTGATGTAGAGGCCACCCGCGCCGTGAATTCCGATTTCGGCGTGGGTCGAGTCTTCGAGGTGGCCGTCGATGTCGTACACCTGGCGGACGCGAGTGCGATTCGCCCGTCGGTGGTCGACGCGGTTCGGCGTGAACTGCTCGATGGTCGCGCCGTCGAGTTCCTCGATGGCGGCGCTGAGGGCCGCTTCCGCGACGGGTTCGCCGAACTCGACCTGTGCTCGGTAGGTCTTGCTCGCGTCGTGTTCTTTCACCCGTTCGACCATCTCGTGGGTGGCGAGGCGAAGGCCATCGACTTCGGCCTTTCCGGCCGCGAACTCGTTGATTTCCGCTTCGAGGGCGGTGGTGTCGGGGGTTCGCCGTCTGGGCTTTTTCACTTCGATGACGAACGGTCGTCCCGTCCCGAGCATCAGGGCATCCACGTCCTCGCGGCCCGCGCCGTGGAAGATGGCTTCCTCGCCGTCCATCGCGTCGAGGACGGGCGGCGTCGTGAGCTGTTCGACGCTCTCGTCGTAGAGGTAGCCACTACCGCCACAGTAGTCACACGCTTCTTCGCCGCCGCCCTCGGCGAGTTGTTTCCCCGACCCGCCACACTCACGGCAAGGCCACTCCGTCTGTGGGATGTCACGCTCCAGTTTCCGGTAGCGGCCGAAGACGAAGGCGGGGTTGATCTGCACGTCGACGTCGCCGCGTTCGAGGTTCAGGAGTGCGAGCACGTCCGGACGTTCGAAATCGACTTCGGTGCCGGTGAGTCGCCCGACGCGCTTGCCGACCTCGCGGTTGTACTCCGATTTGAATCGCTCGCCCGCGTCATCGGGCAGGTCGGCCAACTCGCGCAACAGTGATTCGTTCTCCTCGACGAGTGGCGGTGTACGCGTGCCGACCTGGTACGTCTCGAACTGGATGCCCGAGAGGGCGTCTGTGACCTGTTCGGCGTACGTCTCGAACTCGTCGGTGAGACTCTCGCAGACCCAACACTCCTCGCCCGGTTCCTCGAAATCCTCGTCGTCTTCGAGCGCAACTGCGACTCTGAGTGCGTGGCCTCGCTCGGCGTTCGTCAGCCCGAAACTGCGGTCGGCGAACTGCCGACCGAGACAGGCATCGCACACCGGGTCTTCCTCGATGACCCGTCGTGCCGCGGAAAGTACGTCCATATCCCATCCGTGGGTGTCGGGTGGTAAACCGGTTTCCGATTCGGTCGAAACGACCCTCGATGGCGAGACAAATCGATTTCTTCCAAGGACGGTCTCAACGACCGCGCGAACGCGAGCGGCCCGTTCGACGCCGCAGACAACACTCGATATGTCCGGAGTAGGCACGCCCTGTTCTCTCGACTATCCCGAACGCTAAAATCGGAGGTCGTCGACAGAGACTCCATGACCGTCAGTTCTGCTGTCGTGTTGGCCGCCGGGGAGGGAACGAGACTCCGACCGCTCACCCGCAATCGTCCGAAACCGATGCTCCCCGCGACGACGCGTCCGGTGCTCGAACACGTCCTCGACGCACTCGTGGGTGCGGGCATCACCCACCTTCACCTCGTCGTCGGCTATCGAGGTGACCGCGTGCGTGACCACTTCGGTTCGACCTACCGCGGGGTTTCTATCTCCTACGTCGAACAGGAGAAACAACTCGGCAGCGGACACGCCCTGTTTACGGCCCGCGACGACGTGGACGACGCTTTCCTCGTGGTCAACGGCGACCAGATAATCGATACGCAGATGGTCGCCGACGTGCGCGAGGCGTTCGAGCGCGACTACCCGGCGGCGACCCTCGCGGTCATCGATCGTACAGACGTGGCGGAGTACGGTGCGGTGGTGATGGACGGCGACCGCGTGGAGAAAATCGTGGAAAAACCGACGTCGAACGAGTATCGTATGCTCAACGCGGGCGTCTACGCCTTCGACCAGCGAATCTTCGACGCCATCGAGACGACGCCGAGCATGGCGGGGGAGTTGGCGCTGACCGACACGCTCACACGTCTCATCGATTCGGACGTGGTGGTTCGGGGCGTCGTCACGGACGGTCTCTGGGTGGATGCGACCTTCCCGTGGGACGTACTCGACGTGGCCCGCGAACTGCTCGTTCGCGGTCGAATCGCCGAACTCCAGCGCGGCGACCGACGCTGGGTCGCAGACTCCGCCCGCGTCCACGATTCGGCGGTACTCCGACCGCCGGTCGTCGTCGGGGACGACTGCGACGTTCAGCCTGGCGCGGTCGTCGGTCCGTACGTCTCGCTCGGACAGAACACGACAGTCGGCGCGAACGCTGTCGTCCAGCAGTCGGTGCTCGACAGCGACACGACCGTCGGCGCGAACGCTACGCTCGTCGATTGTGTGACGGGTCAGAGCGTCTCGCTCGGCGCCGGAACCACGATTCCGGGCGGGCCTGCCGACGTGCGCGTGAACGGGACCATCTACGAAGACCAGCAACTCGGGACGCTGCTCGCAGACCGGGTTCACGTCGCGGGTAACGCGAGTTTCGCACCCGGAACGCTCGTCGGTCCCGAGGCACGTATCGACGCCGGTGTGTCAGTCGAGGGGATGGTCGAAGAGCGAGCGACGGTGGTTCGTTGATCACGAACGTACCACAATTTTTATTGATAATTCTACTGTAAAACAACGCACGATCGACTCGAATCCGGCGAGAACGCGTCACAGCGGACGGAGTCTCTCCGGAACACAGTCCTAAAGCCAGCCATCGAGCGAAAATTTCAGACTACGTGAAACTATGGTGACTACATCGGGACAGAAGGCATCGACTGCGAGAGCGGCGATAATGACAGACAACGTAAGTCTGGGGAACCGAAGGGGATATAAGCGTGCTAGAACAGTGTGACGATATGGCTTCCGAGCGGTCGTTTGTCTCTGTAATCATCCCTGTCTACAACGACCCCAGGGGAATCCGGATGACTCTCGACGCAGTCACGAACCAGATGTATCCACACGAGTCGTACGAAGTGCTCGTCGTCGATAACGGTTCGACCGACAACACCAGAGACGTCATTCGAAAGTACTGTGACCGGTACCCCGACCTCGTGACCATGCTGGTCGAGGACGAAGTACAGGGGCCTGCGGCCGCGCGAAACGAAGCAATCGACCAGGCGAACGGGTCGCTTATGGCGTTCATCGACGCCGACATGACCGTCGAGAACACGTGGCTCGAAGATGCCGTCGCCTCCATGGAGTCCAACGATTGGGATTACATGGGATGTGACGTCGAAATCTACATCGAGGACGGCGAGGACACGCTCACCGCAACGTACAACCAGATTTTCGGCTTCCCGATACGGAAGTACATCGAAGAACAGCAGTTCTCCGGCACCGGATGTCTCGTCGTCCGAAGCGAGGTGTTCGACGAAGTCGGCGATTTCGACGAACGACTCTTCTCGGGCGAGGACCAGGAGTTCGGCAACCGCGTGTACGACGCGGGATTCGGCCAGCATTTTCAACCCGCCATCACGATGTATCACCCCGCTCGTTCCTCGCTCCCCTCGCTCCTCAAAAAGCACTTCCGCCTGGGCCGTGGTCGGGCACAGATGCAGCGATATCACCCAGAGCGCGTCGAGAAACCGAGCGTCTTGAACCCACGCAACTATCTTCCACCCCATCCGACCCGATTCTACAAGCGCGTGACCGGCGCGGCGTCGCTCTCGTGGCACGAGGTGCTGTTGCTCTATCTCATCGCATACATGAAGCGGCTTTCTGCGACTGCTGGGTGGGCCTACGAGCACTTCGGGGAAGACGAGAACTGACCGAATCCGGCCTCTCGTCCGTGGCGAGTGGATTTCTATCGTCGCCGCCGACCGTACTCTCACGTCGGACCATCGATTGAATGAAATAGTTCCACGAGCGTTCTCCGTCGATAGCAGTACCACTCTCGTCCGAACTGCTCGTCGTGTTCGGCCTTATCCTCGTCGGGTTGGTGCTGTTCGCCACGGAGTACGTCTCTCCCGACATTACCGCCCTCTCTATTCTCGTCGCACTCGTGATTCTCGAATCGTGGACTGGTATCGGGGTCGAGGACGCGTTCGTCGGTTTTTCCAACCCTGCCACGGTCACCGTCGCTGCGATGTACATGCTGAGCGAGGGTGTCCGCCGAACGGGCGTCGTTCGACGACTCGGGGCGACGGTCTCTCGAATCGCCCGCGGGAGCAAACAGCGATTGCTCGGGACGGTACTCGCACTCACGGGGACGATGGCTGGTATCGTCAACAACACCCCCGTCGTCGCCGTGTTCATCCCGATGGTGAACGACCTCGCGGATACGAACCACGTTTCTCCCTCTAAACTGTTGATTCCGCTCTCGTACACCGCGATGCTCGGCGGAACGCTGACGATCGTCGGCAGTTCGACGAACCTGCTCGCGAGCACTCTCTCTGCACGCCTGCTCGACCATCCGTTCTCTATGTTCGAGTTCACCAGCCTGGGACTGCTCGGACTCGTCGTCGGTGTCGCCTATCTGTCTGTTAGGAGAGAATCCCGCCGTTTACGGCGGGAGTGAATCCGACAACTCCTCCAGAGTCCACCGCCGATGGCAGGCCGGATATTCAGCGTAAATCTGTATCATTAAGTAGGTTTGTCTACATAGCCTATGCATGGCGATTCAGGTCACTCGCAGCTACGTTGCGTCCATACGGAACCAGCAACAGGTCAAGGGTGACTTGGACTCGCTCGGGTTTGCCGCCTCGAAACTCTGGAACATCGCACGCTGGACGTGCGACCG
>NZ_JBPEHH010000025.1:0-58168 GCF_054177595.1 Haladaptatus ordinarius
TGGTAGGTTCACCAGGTGCGTATCCGGACAGCGGATGAATCAGGTTCCTGATTCACCCGCTTCACTCAGGACTACGTATCAGCTGCTGGACTCCTGAGCCAGAGTGGACAACTAGCGAAAGTGGACGGAGACGTTCTCAGTGCCGCCCGAGAGGTTCGCTTGCTTTACGAAGCCACCGAGACCGGAAACGTCGAGTGCGAGTACGAACTGGTCGTCTTCCGCAATCGCCCCGTCCTCCGTCTCCGAGGCAGTCTTCAGCAGGTCGGCCGACGATTCGAACGCAGAAACGTCCGTGCTGTCCGGCAGAACGAGCGTCTTCGCGTCACCTGTCTCGCGTTCTTTCACCGTGAACGACCCGACGTCCTGCCTGATGCCATCGACCGTGACGTTCATATCGTACACGCCGCGCTGGAGCGGTCCGGTTTCAGCGAGGATTTTGGCGTCGGGTTTCCCTCGCATACCGCCTTCGACCCGCGTGACGGCACTCTCGTTGTCGTTGGCTCGATAGGTGTTGATAGCGAGCGTCGTTTTCCCTTTGGAGACGTTCACCTGCACCCAAAAGCCGTCCGCCGGTGACCCGACGTTCACCGTCGCCGCTTTGGATGCGTGGACGGTGACTTCGATAACGTCGCCGCGTTCGTCACTCACGGTCGTGTCTACGAAACTGGCTTGCTTCGCGTCCACGACACCGGACGTGGCGGACGACCCGACGAGGACGACCAGCCACGCCGAGGAAGTCGTGTCAGATTTCATCGATAGACACCTCTTCGATAAAATCGAAGACGATTTTTCTCAGACTCGCTTTTCCGACGTACGTGGGCGTCGATAGCCGATGGAGGTAGTGTCGTAATGTTTGGATACTAGATATGTTATGAACCGACTGTAATAAATCCGCCCGTTAAATACCGCGTGTGATAATCAGGTTTCGTGACGTCGGCGGTCGTCGGAATGGTGGTCTACAACCTGCGGAAGAAGAGACAGTAGTGGAATCAGCGGTCGTCCTGCAGTCGTTCGTAGGCGCGGTTGACCCGCTTGAACGATTCTTCGTTCCCGTTTTCTCGGTCGGGATGGACGCTCTTTACCTTCTTTCGGTACGCTTGCCGAACCGCGTCGTCGTCCGCATCCGGTGTGAGACCGAGGATTCTGTACGCCTCGACTTTGCTCGGGCCGGACGACCCGGCGACGGTCGCCCGCGTGCGTGCGCGGTCGTACGTTCGTCGGCGCGACCGACCGCCCTGTCGTGTCCGCTGGCGTGTGCGAGCGCGCGTCGCGCCCGACTCGAATCCGCGCCCGGCGTTTCGGTACGCGTCGCGTTCGACTTTCTTGGCGAGGCGGCCGGTGGCGTGGTACCAGAGAATGGCCGTCGTGATACCGAACGGTATCGCGAAGACGAGGAGAAACAGGTTGTACACGATGCCGAGGGTCCCCAGCGAAACCGTGATTCCGGCGAAGACGGCTGCGACACCGAGCAAGAGACGCGACCTGTGCACGGGTGCGCTACGTGGGGACGGGTGTTAAGCCTCTCGCCGCCCCCAGACTGATACCGCCTGGTCCCCAACGAGTAACTATGAGCGTCAGTGGCCTGTGTCAAATCTGCGAGGCGGCCGAAGCGACACACGACTGCAATCGCTGTGGCGCGCTCGTCTGTACCGAACACTGGAACCGGGAGAACGACCTCTGTGTCGAGTGTACGGCGGAAATCGGGGGAGGCGGCGGTCAGAAACGGAGTCCGAAGGGTCCGGGCAGCGAAGACATCACCCCACCCGACACCGACGACCGCACACACCAGCTCTGACGACACCGACCCGGCCGAGAGAGACGGAGACGAGCGACGTGACTCACCGATACCGGTTCAACTGTCTCTTGAGTCGCTTCGCCGCCTGCCCCGCCACCTTGTCGAAGTTCTTGCCCGCGTCTTCGCCCGCGAAAATGATACCCCGCGAGGAGTTGACCAACCCTGCCCCGTCCGCGAGAGCGTAGGTCGCCGCCGCCTCGGCGTCACCGCCCTGCGCACCGACGCCGGGGACGAGAAACGGGAGGTTCGGCACACGCTCGCGAATTTCCTCCAGTTCGTCCGGCGTCGTCGCCCCGACCACGAGCCCGACGTTTTCGTTCCCGTTCCAGAGGTCGGCGAGTGACGCCACCCACTCGTAAAGCGTCTCGCCGGACGCCAGTTCGAGGTCTTGAATGTCCGTTCCACCGGGGTTCGAGGTTCGACAAAGGACGAACACGCCCTTGTCTTCCCGCGAGAGAAACGGGTCGAGCGAGTCACGGCCCATGTAGGGATTGACGGTTATGGCGTCTGCCGTATCGAGCAGTTCAGAGTACTGTCGGGCGGTGTTACCGATGTCGGCCCGTTTCGCATCGAGTAACACCGGTACGTCTTTCCCGTGCGCGTACGCGATGGTTTCTTCGAGTGCGGCCCACCCGTCCGAGTCCTCGTAGAAGGCGACGTTCGGTTTGAAGGCCGCCGCGTGTTCGTGTGTCGCATCGATGATTCGGCGGTTGAACGCCCAGCGCGGTAGGTCGTACTCGTGGAGATGGTCCGGGATTCGGTCGATATCTGCGTCGAGCCCGACGGAGACGATGCTGTCGGTTGCCGCGATGCGGTCTGCGAGCCGGTCGAAGAAGTTCATAGTCCGAGATGTTCGTGGTGGGTCATGGTTGTATCGAACTGATAAAGAGTGTTCGCCCCCAAGGGAGTATCAATGCCCGTGACCGCTGTGGGTTTCGACCTCGACGCTACGCTCGCCGTGACCGACCGCCCACGGGACGCATTGCTCGCGGACGCCGTGAACGCGGTAGACGCACCCTCGCTCACCCGCGACGACTACCTCGACGCCCACAGTCGCCACCTCGCCAGCGAGACGCGACGCCCCATCTTCGACGACCTGCTTCCGGAGAAGAGCGACACCGCTCCCGACGAACTCACGGACGCCTACAGAACGGTGATTCTGGACGCACTCTCGCCGCTCGGTGGCGTCCCTGACATGCTCGATACGCTCCGCGATGCGTATCGCGTCGGCTTGCTCACGAACGGGCCGGTGGTCGCCCAGCGCGGGAAACTCGCCCAGCTCGGGTGGGAGACACACTTCGACACGACCATCGTCACTGGGGAACTCGACGCCGGAAAACCCGACGAACACGCGTTCGAAGTGCTCTGTGCCGAACTCGACGCACCACGGTGCGAGACGGTGTACGTCGGTGACGACCCGAAGATGGACGTTCGGGGCGCGAAAGACGCCGGGATGACCGCCGTGCAGGTGCTGTTTCCCGACGGACCGGAACCGGAACCGAGGGCAGACGCCTACGTTCACCGGGACGAACTCGTCGAGAAACTACCGGCGTTGCTCTCCGCGCTCTAACGAACCGCCGCAATCAGGGTGTCGACGGCGCGTTTGACCTCCGCACCGCTCTCGACGAAGACGAGGACGCGAGGGGGTTCGACCGCCTTCGGACGCACGCGCAAGCCGGCTTCGCGTGCCGTCTGTTCCGCCGATTCGATTCCATCGACGAGTTCGATACGGACGCGGTCGGGGTGGACGAACACGCTCGCGACGACCGTGTCGTCCTGCTGGATTTCGTAGGCCAACGCGCCGTCGTCGATCGGTTCTACGTCCCGGTCTGCGTTCACGATGGCGAGCGAATCGAGCGGTGGGTCCTCGCGGCCATCGACTTCCGACGAGAGAATTTGTGCGATTCGAACACCGTCGGTGATTCTATCCTCGACCATACGTCGCGTTGACGGAGCGAGACTTTACGCTTTGAGGTCCGTGAGCGCCTCCTCGGCCTCCGCGCTCACGTCGATTCCCTTGCGACGAGCGTAGACGATTGCCGCCGCTTCGACGGTGACGGCGGCGTTCTGCTGGAGTTCGTTGATTTCGGCGACGGCGGTCTGTTTCGTCGTTCCGCTGGAGACGACCTTGTCGAGCACCTTCTCGAACGTCGATTGTTCCTGCAAGAGCCGTTCGTCCGGAACGAACTCCTCGGGGATCTCGACGGTCGTCGGGTCGAACTGCACGACGAGTTCGTCGCCCTCGTGTTCGAGTAGTCCTTGACTGCTCGCGACGTCCACGAGTCGTTTCGCCTGGTCGGGCGAAAACCAGTCCCGGTCGAGCGACAACGCGACGACGAACTCGCTCTCTCGCATTCGTTCACGGCCGTTCTGCTGGAACGGTGCGGCGACGGTGGTCCGCAAACTCATCGTCCGGCGGAACAAAACGTGACGGCCTAAATCTGTCGATGTCGGACCGCGAATCGAGTCATTGAAGTATTTCGTGACCGATCCTCTCGATATGAAAGACCAGGGACGCTCCACGCGAAAGCGAACCGGTGGGCGACTGAAGCCCCTCCACAAGAAGAAAAAGCACGAACTCGGCCGTGAGCCGACCGAAACGCAGGTCGGCGAACCCAGGTTCCGGACCATCGACGCTCGCGGACGCAACACCAAGGTTCGCGCGCTCACGACCGACGTCGCCAACGTGACCACCGACGGCGAGACGGTCAACGCGACGATTCAGAACGTGGCAGAGAACGGCGCGAACCCGAACTACGCCCGACGGAACATCATCACGAAGGGTGCGATCATCACCACGAACGAAGGCAAAGCGCGCGTGACCTCCCGCCCCGGTCAGACCGGTCAGGTTAACGCAGTGTTGGTCGACGACGAGTAATCGAATCTCGGTCTTCTTCGATTCGCAGTTTTCGAGAGCGACGGCGTCGTTCGAATCGGAACTACAAAGGAGCGTTCAGGGTCGCGGTGCGGCCTTCTGTAGCGCCGTCTCCGCGATGTTACCGCCGTAGTCGGCACACCGCGACAGCGAGTCTACGACTAGGCCGAGCAGTTGTGCCTGCTGTGGGTCCTGTTCGCGGAGGAGTTTGTCGATGGAGCGGGTGTGTTCGTCGATGGAGAGAATCGACTGACGGGCCTCGTTCGCCAGTTCCGTCGCGTCGTCGCTCTCGTCCATGAAGAGGGCGTCCATCGCCTTGTCGATGACAGCCGTCGCGTCGTCGTGCAGTTCCTCGAGACCCTCGATGACCTCGTCGGGAACCGTCGACAACTGGAGCGTGAGCTGTCCGATTTTGGCGGCGTGGTCGGCGATGCGTTCCAGTTGGCGAGCACTGGAATGGTAGTCGAAACACAGTTCGCGCGACATCCCGAGTTCCTCGGACGCCTTGGCCGTGCGGAGCGTCGCCCGGAAGATGCGCGAGACGACGAACCAGAGGCGGTCTACGTCCTCGTCGCGTTCGATGACGTCCTGAGCGATGTCGTCGTCGTTCTCCGCGAGGGCGGTGATGGCGTCGTCCAGCATCGAGAGGGCGATGAGTCGCATGCGCGTGACGGCGTTATGAATCGACAGTTCAGAGGAGTCGAGGAGGTCCTGAATCACGACCTTGTTGCCCGTCTCCTCTAACACTTCGAGACCGACGAGACTCTGGGTCGCCTCGCTGATGGTGCGGCGTTGCTCGGTCGTGATTCGTCCCGCTTCGAGTTGGATGATGTCGAAGCCACTCACGTACATCGTAAACACCGCTCGTCGCAACTCTTCGTCCCGGAGGTTCGTGATGTCGAGCGACCCTTCGAGTCTGTCCCGGTCGTCTTTCGGAGCCAGCAACAGCGAGTCCGATTCGGGATAAAATTCGACGACGCTCCCCGCCTCGATACCGTTCTCCGTCGCCCACGACTTCGGAAGCGAAACGGTGTACGTCGAGCCACCAGTGACCTGGACTTTACGCGTCTCCATAGTTCACGTTGGGGGTAGCGACACCATAAATCCAACCATATCTATATACAAGTTCGAAATTGACGATAGGGACCTCAATAGTATAGCTCTACTTCGCCACAGTCTCCTTCGAACAAGAATTCCAACCATTAGATATGGAAATTATAAAAACGCTGCGGAGAAGATCCCCCCAAAATTCGGGTTCTATAGTGGTGAAAAGGCACGCTCCCGGAGAGAGCGATCTATCGAACGACGGTGCTACCTGTAGAACAATAGCATACAGAGAAATATATAGAAATAATAGCAACATATTATTACGCGCTGTTCTTGGCATTCAGTGATGTCAGGTAAGTCGTCAGACCCAGTTTCGCGCCGCAAGTTCATCGTCGGGGCCGGGGCGTCCGGTGCAATCGCACTCGCCGGCTGTACGAAGAATCCGGCGGCCGGTGATTCGGAAGACGACAACGGCGGACTGAGCGGTTCGATCAGCATCTCCGGCAGTTCGACGGTGTTCCCACTGGCGCAGGCAATGCGAGAAGAATTCCTGAAAGAACATTCTAACGTGAGTATCGACGTAAGTTCGACCGGAAGTGGTGGCGGTTTCGCGAACCACTTCTGTCCGGGGAAGACGGAGTTCAACAACGCTTCCCGGCCCATTAAGAAAGAGGAAGTCTCGCAGTGTAAAAAGAACGACATCAAGCCGGTCGAACTCAAAGTAGCGACGGACGCATTGACGGTCATCGTCAACCAGAAAAACGACTTCGTCGACTGCATGACCGTCGACGAGCTCAAACAGATCTGGCAGGGCGGAAACAACAAAGTGCAAAAGTGGAGCGACGTGAACTCCGACTGGCCGGACGAGAAGATCCAGCTCTACGGCCCCACCGAGGCGTCCGGTACCCTCGACTACATGCACGAGGCAGTCGTCGGCGAGGACAACGAACACCGGATGGATCACCAGGCGAGCGAGAACGACCAAAGTATCATCACCGGTGTCAAGAAAAGCAAGTACGCGCTCGGATATCTCGGGTTTTCGTACTACAGCGAAGCTAAAGATCAGGTGAAAGCACTCGGCATCGACAACGGAGATGGCTGTGTCAAACCCTCGCTCGAAACCGCGAAATCGGGTAAATACAAACCGCTCGCACGACCGCTGTTCACCTACCCGAAACAGTCGGCACTCGGTGAAGACCAGGTCGCCGCGTTCGCAAAGTTCTGGATCGAACACGCGACGAGTAAAGAGATCGTGGCAGACAGCGTCGGATACGTCCCACTCGACGACACCGAAAAGAAAGAGCAGATGAACACCCTCGAAAAAGCCATCGAGAAGGCGAACGGAAACTGAACATCCGAGTCGATAAGCGAAGCGCTTTTTCGAGCACAACCGGAGGATACGAACAATGAGTACTGATCGGATAACACAAAGCCTCACAAGACGAACAGGGAATTCGTCGCGGGAGTTGCTAGCGCGTCTCTTCTTCTTTACCTGCGCACTCCTGTCGATAATTACAACCGTCGGTATCGTTCTTTTGCTGGTTAACGAATCGATGAGATTCTTCAGCATAACTGCAGGATTATTAGGTGTTAGTGGAGAAACGACATCGATTCTCGGGTTTTTCACCGGGACGACGTGGCGACCCAGTAATGGTCAGTTCGGCGTCTTGGCACCTTTGACGGGGACTCTTATGGTGACTATCGGCTCTGCGATCATCGCACTACCGCTCGGCGTCGCAACGGCACTCTATCTGAGTGAATATGCGAGTAACCAAACACGGTCGGTTCTGAAGCCAGCACTCGAAATCCTCGCGGGAGTTCCGACCGTCGTCTACGGTTTCTTCGCACTCATCTACATCACACCGTTGCTGGAGCCGATCTTCCACGTAAAGTTCTTCAACATGATGTCTGCGAGCATCGTCGTCGGGATAATGATCATCCCCATGGTCGCCTCCATCAGCGAGGACGCGATGAGCGCAGTTCCTGACGATCTTCGGCAGGCCGGATATGGGATGGGTGCCACGAAACTCGACGTATCCATCGGGATCGTCATTCCCGCAGCTATCTCCGGTATCTTTTCTTCGTTCATCCTCGCACTGTCACGGGCCATCGGCGAGACGATGGCGGTGACCATCGCGGCAGGGAGCGTCTCGTTCTTCCGAAATCCGCTCAACCCGTTCGAGTACACCAATCCGAACATGCCCATGACAGCGGCGATCGTAAACTCGCTCACTGGTGACTTTGCCGGTGGTGGAATCGCGTATCGAAGTGCATTTGCTGTCGGACTAACCCTGTTCATCATTACGCTCGTGATGAACGTCGTCAGCGACCTCGTTGCGGAACACTACCGGGAGGAGTACTGAAATGGCAACAGAGACAGACGGATACGAGACGACAGAACGGTTCGCACAGGTCAGCCGAACTGGGGGAGCGATATTCAAGTACGCACTACTCGCGGCGACGCTCACCGGAATCGTCGCACTTGGTGTGTTGTTGGTTTACGTGACGAACGACGCCATCCAGCCGTTGACTGCCGACCCCGGTTGGTATCTCGTCTTCTTCGTCACCTTCATCGTCCCGACCGCCGCCGTCGGATGGTATCTGAATCGGGAAGATGGAGCCTCCCTCTCGACAGGGATAACCGCACTCGGGATACCACTCGTCGGGTCGGTGTTCGCGGCCGGGATATCGACCATATTCATCGACGTTGTGTATCCACTCCTATGGTTCGCATATTTCGTCGCGTTCGTCGTTCCTGCCGTCCTCGCTATCGGATTGAGCCGAAGTGATTTCGAGATACCGTTTCTGGCATGGCTGGGTCTTACGGCACTCGCATTCGCCGCGTCGTTCGTGCTCATTCCATACGGTATCCTTCGACTGCTCTACATCCCGACGAACGGCATGTCGATGGCACTCACATTCGGTTCGGTGGCGGCACTGGCCGCGAGAAGGTACGTCGATAAACGATGGGAGGGAGAGCGAACCGGTGATATCGCGGCAGGTATCGTCCTTCTCGCAACCATGCTCTCGTCACCGGTCGGTGGGTTCCTCGGGATCGGTTCCGTCCCTGCACCACTTCTCATGACCATGGCAGGCGTCCCGATCGGTCTGTACGCCGCTGAGACGGTTTCTCACCGACCCGAAAGTCGTATCGGGCTTGCCCTGCCCGCCGTCATCATCGTCGGTGCGCTCGTTGGGGCGTTGCTCGTCGATGTACTCGGGTTCGCTGGGCCACAATCGTGGCTCGATTGGGCATTCGTCACTGGGAACAGTTCGAGGAACGCCGCAGATGCAGGTCTGTATCCCGCAATCGTCGGTTCGGTGCTGTTGATGTTCGTCGTCGCCCTCGTTTCGTTTCCACTCGGCGTCGGTGCCGCGGTCTACCTCGAAGAGTACGCACCCAACAATCGACTGACGAGGATCATCAAAATCAACGTCTCGAATCTGGCAGGGGTTCCGAGCGTCGTGTATGGACTGCTTGCGGCAGGCGTCTTCGTCACGTACCTCGGCCCCGGTATTCCGGTGCTTCCACCGGCTATCGCGGAACCGCTCGGCCTGTCACCGATATACGTGGCCGGAAACTTGTTCGGTAGGGGTACGATCGTGGTAGGAGGACTGGCGCTCTCGCTACTCATCTTACCCATCATCATCATCTCGTCGCAGGAAGCGATTCGAGCGGTGCCGGACGACATGCGGCAAGCGTCGTACGGGATGGGTGCGACCCAATGGCAGACGGTGAAGAACGTCGTTCTACCCCGTGCATTCCCCGGCATCCTTACCGGAACGATTCTCGGATTGGGACGTGCAGTCGGCGAGACCGCACCGCTCATCATGATCGGCGCGGCGAACATCGCTGGCGTCCCTCGCACGTTCGATTCAGTCGTCGCTGCGATGCCGATGCAAATCTACGTCTGGGCGGGAACGTTCGCAACACCCGAGTTCTTCGATCGGGTCGTTCCGGCGGGCGTCATCGTCCTCCTCATCGCTATGTTGGCGATGAACTCCGTCGCCATCGCACTACGCAACAAGTTTCAGAGAGAGGGATAAACAATGAGTCAAGAGAACATGCCCACGAACGAGGAAGCGAGTGAGAGACAGCAGGCCGAATCGTCAGGCTCGATGGGCGACGAGATGCTCATCGAAACCGAAGTGGACTCCAGTGGAGTGCGGCGTGCGGATACGCCCCCGCTCATCGAGTCGAAAGACATCAGCGTGTGGTACGACGAGGACCAGGCGTTGCGTGGAATCGACATGGAGATTCCCGAAAAGCGTGTCACCGCGATGATCGGTCCCTCCGGCTGTGGTAAATCCACGTTCCTCCGGTGTATCAACCGGATGAACGACCTCATCGACTCGGCGCGCGTCGAAGGCGAACTCACCCTTCGGGGGAAGAACGTCTACGACGCCGACGTCGACCCCGTGGCGCTTCGGCGGCGCGTCGGGATGGTGTTCCAGAAACCCAACCCCTTCCCGAAGAGCATCTACGACAACGTCGCTTACGGGCTGAACATCCAGGACAAAGACGGCGACTACGACCAGATAGTCGAGGAGTCTCTGAAGCGCGCCGCGCTGTGGGACGAAGTGAAAGACAGACTCGACGAGTCCGGGCTCGAACTCTCGGGCGGGCAACAACAGCGCCTCTGTATCGCCCGGGCCATCGCGCCCGACCCGGAGGTTCTCCTGATGGACGAACCGGCGAGCGCGCTCGACCCCGTCGCGACCTCACAGATCGAAGACCTCATCGCCGAACTCGCCGAGGATTACACGGTCGTCATCGTCACCCACAACATGCAGCAGGCGGCCCGCATCAGCGACAAGACCGCCGTCTTCCTGACCGGCGGGGAACTCGTGGAGTTCGACGACACGCAGAAAATCTTCGAGAACCCTGAGAACGAACGCGTCGAAGATTACATCACCGGGAAGTTTGGGTAAGGCTCACGTTGGACGAACAGGGGAGTTCGGACAAGATTCATATCAAAGATACCCGAATCACAAATTATGGCACGAAAAAGTTATCAACAGCAGTTGACAGAGCTCCAAGAGAACGTCCTCTACATGAGCGAGGTGGTGATGGAGCGGCTCCGTCTCGGCCTCAACGCACTGGAGCAAAAAGACCGCGAACTCGCCCGAGAGGTCATCGAAGGCGACTACGAGGTGAACGAGCTCTATCTCGAACTCGAACAGGACTGTATCGACCTGCTCGCACTCCAGCAACCGGTCGCGAGCGACCTCCGGATGATCGCCGCGTCGTTCAAGATCATCACCGACCTCGAACGCATCGCCGACCTCGCAGTGAACCTCGGCGAGTACACCCTCTCCGCCGACCGCGACATGTTCCCCGAGGTCGACATCCAGGAACTCGGCAACGTCACTCTCGAGATGCTGGAGGCGACGATGGACGCCTACTCCGAAGACGACACGGAGGCCTGTTACGTCGTCGCCGACCGCGACGACGACTTAGACCAGCTCTGTGAGCGCGCGAGTCAACTCGTCGTCCGCGACCTCATCGAGACAGAACTGGAGGACGCCGAGAACACCGACGAGGAGATCGAACGCTTGCTCCAGGACGTGTCGCGTCTCCTGCTCACCATCCGCGACTTAGAGCGAATCGGCGACCACGCCGTCAACATCGCCGCGCGCACCTTCTACATGGTCGAAAACGACGACGAACTCATATACTAGCACCTTTTTCTGCGGTCGGGTGCCGAGACGAACGCCACGTGGCGTTCGTCTCGGCCTTCCTCCCTGAAAAATCTGCACCAAAAGCCTTCGTCACCCCACTCAGTCACGTCGGACGACTCGTGTTATTCGTCGTCCTCGTTCCTTCGAGGGTTCCTCGGCCCGGAAGATCGAAGATTTTCCGGTGAATGGGCTAGCCCCTGGCGGTTGTGTCACCGGCAGATTTCTGGCGGCTGATTGGCCTGCTGATTTTCATGATTGAGTCATCATTTGACAAACGAACCTCGAACTATTGGCACAAGAATATTCAGCGAACGACGTGAGCGATAGGTCGGTTAACTAACCACCGGAAATTTGCCGGTGACACAACCGCTAGAAATCACCGTAAATCACCGCGAACGAGGAGCGTAGCGACGAGAGAGCGGGCCGACGACTGAATGGGGCACGGATGACTCGCAGCGCGAGTCATCCGTGTGAAATGAAGGAGGAGTGCTTTTGATGAACCTTTTACAGGGAGACGGCCACTCCCTGCGCCGACGTGGCGCGGGGTGTGGCTCTCGACCGTCGTAAAAGGTTCTATTGGAAACCGATACGCCCGCCGGTCTGGCGCTGGGGTGCGGACGAACCGCCCTTGAAGTCCTGTTCCATCTGCTCGTAGTAGTCGAGCAGGTCTTCCGTGATGGTAGCACGAACGCTCTCCATCGCCTGACGGAAGTGGCGCATCTCGACTTCGTCGGCGTCGTCGTCCTCGCGAAGCGCCTCGATTGCGGCCTCCCGCGCGATGGATTCGAGGTCGCTGCCGACGTAACCGTCGGTCATCTCCGCGAGTTCGCGCAGGCTGACGTCGGGTGCCAGCGGCGTGTCGTCGGTGTGAATCTTGAGAATCTGCTCGCGGCCTTCGTCGTCGGGCTGGCCGATCATCACGAGACGGTCGAACCGCCCGGAGCGGATGAGCGCCGGGTCGATCATGTCGGGGCGGTTGGTCGCGCCGATGACCATCACGTCGCCCTTGTCTTCGAGGCCGTCGAGTTCCGTGAGCAACTGGTTCACCACGCGCTCGGAGACGTTGCTGCCGACCTCCTGACTGCGGCCGGGGGCGAGGCTGTCGAGTTCGTCGAAGAAGATGACGGTCGGGCTGACCTGCCGCGCCTTGCGGAACGTCTGTCTGATGGCCTTCTCTGACTCGCCGACCCACTTCGACAGCAGTTGCGGCCCGCGCACGCTGATGAAGTTGGCGTTCGTCTCGTTGGCGACGGCTTTCGCCATCAGCGTCTTTCCGGTGCCGGGCGGCCCGTAGAGCAGGACGCCCGACGGTGGGTCGATGCCCATCCGTTCGAACTTCTCAGGCGAAGAGAGCGGCCACTCGATGCTCTCTTTGACCTGACTCTTGGCGTCGTCGAGTCCGCCCACGTCGTCCCATGACACCTTGGGCAGTTCGACCAGCACCTCGCGCATCGCGGAGGGTTCGACCTCATTGAGTGCGCCACGGAAGTCCTCCCGTTTGACGATCATTCGGTCGATGAGCGACGGCGGAATGGACTCTTCGTCCAGGTCGATTTCCGGCAGGTAGCGCCGGAGCGCCTTCATCGCGGCCTCCTTCGTCAGGCTCTCGATGTCGGCTCCGACGAAGCCGTGGGTGTCGTTCGACAGGCCGGGGAGGTTCACGTCGTCGGAAAGCGGCATCCCGCGCGTGTGAATCTGGAGGATTTCAGTGCGGCCTTCCTCGTCCGGCACGCCGATCTCGATCTCACGGTCGAAGCGACCCGGTCGCCGAAGTGCGGGGTCGACCGAGTCGACGCGGTTGGTCGCCGCGATGACGATGACCTGGCCGCGCGCTTCGAGGCCGTCCATCATCGTCAGTAGCTGGGCGACGACGCGGCGTTCGACCTCGCCGGTCACGTCCTCGCGCTTCGGCGCGATGGAGTCGAGTTCGTCGATGAAGATGATAGAAGGAGCCTCCTCGGCGGCGTCCTCGAATATCTCCCGGAGCTGTTGTTCGGACTCGCCGTAGTACTTCGAGATAATCTCGGGGCCCGCGATGGAGAAGAAACTCGCGCTGGTTTCGTTGGCGACGGCTTTCGCCAGCAGGGTCTTCCCGGTGCCCGGCGGTCCGTGGAGGAGCACACCCTGCGGTGGCTCGATGCCGAGCTTCTGGAATATCTGCGGGTGTTTCATCGGGAGTTCGACCATCTCCCGCACGCGCTGGATTTCGTTCTGGAGGCCGCCGATGTCCTCGTAGGTGATGCCACCGCCGGTCTTCTCGAAGCCCGAAATCGGCTCCTCACGCAGTTCGACTTCGGTGTCTTCCGTGATGAGACAGACACCTTGCGGGTCGGTTTCGACGGCGATGAGCGGAATGGCCTGTCCGGGCGAGCGCATGAACGGGTGGTTCGTACTCGACATGACGGGCACGATGTCGCGCTCGACGACCGGGCGTTTCAGAATCTGGCGTTTGACCATTCCGGCGGCGTCGCTTCCGAACTGGACGCTCGCCTCTTCCGGCGGCGCGAGCACCAGTTTGTCGGCTTTCTCGGCCTCCGCCTTGCGGATTTCGACGCGTTCGCCGATACCGACGTCGGCGTTCTGGCGAGTGAAGCCGTCGATACGGACTGTGTCGGTGTTCCAGTCCTGCCGGTCGGCACGCCAGACCTTGGCTGCCGTCGTATCGCTTCCTTCGATCTCGATGATATCTCCGGGACTCAGCTTCAGATGTAAGAGGGTATCCGGGTCGAGACGGGCGATGCCGCGTCCCGAGTCGTTCGGATACGCTTTCGCCACCTCCAGTTGCACTTCGTTCATGATTATTAGTTGCGGGGGATGATTGTGGGTGATTGTTCGCGCGGCATAAGTCCTTTGTTAGCGGGACTCTCGGCACGCTCGTCGCCGATAGCTCGGACTTGCTCGCGTGCGATTGGTAGCCACTACGGGATGGCAGTACAAAGGGATAGTGGTGCCGACACGACCGATGGGGTTTTCGGCCTCCGAAACGGCCTGGGACGTATGAAGACACTTGCGTTCGACGGCCGAATGGGGGCCAGCGGCGACATGATTCTCGGAGCCTTGCTCGACGCCGGGTCGAACCCCGATTCACTCACACCAGTCGAAGATGCGCTGGACGTGGAGTATTCTGTCGAGAAGACCGTCAAAAACGGTATCGGGGCGACACGAGTCCGAGTGCTCTCGACCCACGAAGCGAGGGCGGACGACCACGACGACCACGAACACGACCATCACGACCATCACGACCACGAACACGAACACAGCCATACACACGAACACGCGGAAGGTGCAGGTCCGGCACGAACCTACCGGGAGGTCGTCGACCTCCTCGAATCGATGGGCCTCGATAGCGCCGTCGAAACGAACGCCAAAGCCGTCTTCCGGATTCTCGGCGAAGCCGAGGCGAGCGTCCACGACACCGACCTCGATTCGACGCACTTCCACGAAGTCGGCGCGGACGACGCCATCGCGGACGTGGTCGGCGCGGCGCTCCTGTTCGCCGACCTCGACCCGGAACGGGTGGTGACGACGCCCCTCGCCACCGGCGGCGGCGAAGTCGAGATGAGTCACGGGACGTACCCGATTCCTGCCCCCGCGGTGGTCGAAATCGCGGCGCGGGCAGACTGGTCGCTCTCGGGTGGTCCGGTCGAGGCGGAACTGCTCACGCCGACGGGGGCCGCCATTCTCGCCCACTTCGCCGATGGCGTCTCGACGCTTCCGACGCTGAACGTCGAGGCGTCCGGATACGGGGCGGGCGGATACGACTTCCCGGAGCATCCGAACGTCCTTCGGGTACTCGCCGGTGAGACGGCGGGCGAACTCGTCCGCGACGACGTCACCGTCCTCGAAACGAATCTGGACGACGCACCACCGGAGGTCCTCGGTGGGCTTCAGGCGACCCTCACGGACGCGGGCGCACGGGACGTATCAGTTCTCCCGACGACGATGAAGAAATCGCGTCCGGGCCACCTCGTGAAAGTTGTCGTCAAACCCGAGGATGCCGAGCGAGTCGCCCGAAAAATCGCCGAGGAGACGGGGACGCTCGGCGTTCGTGAAACCGGCGCGAGCCACCGATGGATTGCCCACCGGGAGTTCGAGACGGTGACACTGGAAGTCGACGACGGAACCGAGCAGACGAAGTTCGACGTGACCGTGAAGCTAGCGAGTGACGAATCCGGGTCAGTGTTCGACGTGAGCGCCGAGTTCGACGACGCGATGGCGGTTGCACGGGAGACAGGGCTCGCGGTGCGCGAGGTGATGCGGCGAGCGGAGGCAGCGGTTCACGAAAACATGTAAAAATCGATAGGTCGTAGTCGTCACATGGTTGTCGTTCGCGTCCAGTGTCCGTACGAGGGGTGTGACGGCATGGGAGAGTTCGAAACCGACCCCGGAAGCGAGGTCGTCGTCCGCGAGAAAGGACACGTCACCCTCGACAAGTTCCAGAAGGTCGGCAAGCAACTGCTCTCGGGCACCATCGTCAAAGAAGAGCATCTCCAGTGTCCGAACGACGAGACACACCAGTTCACGGTACTCGTGGAACTCTGAGTTGTCTCCGTCCGTCGCGGTCGGTCTGTTCCAGACCGTCTCTTCCGGTCGGTCGTGTTTCGAATCTCACTCCTCGCGGTGCTCGTTGAGTGCCTCTTCGATGGTCAACTCGCCCGCCGCGACCCGGCGTGCGAGTTCTTCGTCGATTTCGCGGTTGTCTTGCGAGCGTTCGCGCGACCGCCGTTTGATGACGCCCAGTTCTCCCTCCGTCGGTTCGATAGCACGTTCTTCGACGATTTCGCCCTCCAACCGTGCGATATTGACCGCCGCGAGCACGTCGCCCATGCCGCGCGCGCCAGTGCCGAGATACGGAGTCGTCCCGGTTTCGTCGACCAGTTCGACCTGGACGTCTTCGAGTTCGCGAACGAGTTGCGCACCTTGCAAGCGCGCGCCGTCGCCGATACGAACCACGGGGTCGATGGCGTCCGCGACCTCCTCTCGAACGACCTCGGGAGCGTCGGCGAGCGGGACGTGAAACGCCGCCGTCACCACGTCACCCGAGAGAACCGCGATACCGGGACGGATGCCTGGGTCGACCCCGACGACGGTTCTACCCGCCTCGTCTCGCAACAGGGCCAGTGCCCTCTCGACCGCTTTACGGGGACGGTCGGGGTCGGCGACGACCACCGGGAGGTCGGTATCGACGGCGTCGGTCTCGGCTCGAATACAGATTCGTGCTCCGTCGGGGAGGTCCTCGCCCGGTTCGACCGTCGTGAATCGGACGCCTCTCTCGCGCAGTTCGTTCACCACGTCGTGGTACACTTCGAAGTCCGCTGTCGCAACGACGACTGTCACTGACTGGTCTTCGCAGGGACGGAACAAAGTCGCCACGGTCAAAGCGAATCCGGAACCTTTTGCGTGAGAAGGGTCCATAGTCGGGTGTGACCGACGCCGAGAAACTGAGGACCGGGTGCCCGTCCGTAGACGAATTGCTCGGAGGCGGACTGGAGCGTGGAACCGTGACACAGGTGTACGGACCGCCCGCCGCAGGGAAGACGAACGTGGCGCTGGGGGCCGCCATCGAAACCGCGCGGAACGGCGGAACCGTCGTCTACATCGACACCGAGGGATTGTCTCTCGAACGCTTCGAACAGATAGCCGAAGAGCGCACCGACGACGTGGACGAAGTCGCCTCTCGAATCGTCATCAAGGAAGCCCTCGATTTCGAAGAACAGGAGCAGGCAGTAAGAGACGCGACGGAGTTCGCAGGACGGGCCGACCTCGTCGTTCTCGACAGCGCGACCGGGTTCTACCGCCTCGAACGGAGCGAAGACGAGAAGGGTGGTGAGGCACTCCGCAAGGTCGCGAGCCAGGTCACTCACTTGCTCTCGCTGGCGCGAAAACACGACCTCGCCGTGCTCCTGACAAATCAGGTGTACACCGACCCCGATTCCGACGGGACGCGACCCCTCGGTGGCCACACCCTCGAACACTGGACCGGCGTCGTCCTCCGAGTCGACCGTTTCCGCGGCGGAAATCGGCGCGCCACGCTCGAAAAACATCGGTCGAAACCCGCCGGCGGACGCGCACAGTTCCGCATCACCGACGCCGGTCTGGAGAGCACGGACGAGACGGTTTGAAGACGAGATATATTTGAGGACGAGACGAGATATTAACGACTAGAGAAGCGAGATGACGAAGAAACGAACGCGCGTCGTAACCGAAACGGACGCTTACAGTTCGTTGAGTTTTCGGAGCAGTTGGCCTTCGTACTCGCGGTCACTCTGAAGACCTTTTAGTTCGAGAACGTTGCGCTCTAACGTGTCGCGGGCGACGTTGAATGCCTGCTCTGCGCCGTACCCCTCGCCGGTACCGGCGACCTGTCCGCGGTTGGTGCGGAGACGAATCTTACACTGGATGAGCGGCGTCCCACGAAGCTTCTCCTTGTGCTCGTGGAATCGAACGTGAGCGTGGCGCACCTGCATCTCCTGGTACTTGTTGATAATCTCTTCGATGCTCTGGCGGATGTTCTGCCGGGTGATGGTATCGAGGAGATTGATGTTCGTAATCTGGACGTCCATGTGATCTTCCTCGGTGAACGTGAGCGCCCGGAGGACGTCCGTCTTGGTGAGGATTCCACCGACAACGCGGTCGTCGTCGGGTGTGACGACGAGTCCGGCGTAGTCCTTTTCGAACATCAGTTCGACCGCTTCGCGAACGGTCGCATCGAGCGAGATGGTCTCGACGGGACTGTTCATCACGTCGTAGACGGGCAGGTCGAGCATCCGGTTGCTGTCGCCGGTGCGCTCGCCTGTGGTCGGTTTGTCCATGTTGCGGGTGACGAAGTCCACGATGTCGTGGGTCGTGACCATGCCCGTGAGATACCCCTCGTCGTTCACGACGGGGAGACGCGAGATGCTGTGCTCGCGCATGTTGTTGATCACCCGACCGAGCGTCGCGTCCTCCGGTATCGTGATGGGATTTTCCGTGTAGATTTGCTCGACGGTGAGCGCGTCGAGGTTCTCGATGACGCCCTCGAGAATCATGTCCTCGTCGATGATTCCCCAGACGTTGTCCCCCTCAAAGATGGGTGCGACCTTGGTCCCACCTTCGACGAGGGCACGGGCGACCTCACGAACTCCGTCGTTCCAGTTGACCTTCGGAGCGGGTTTCGTGAGGGTCGCTACCTTCGTCTGGTCTTCGATGTGCGACTGGAGGAGTTGCTTTTGCGTGATGACGCCGTCGTACTCTCCTGCTTCGGTCACGACAATGCCTTTCGGGTTCTCTTCTTCGAATATCGAGCGTGCCTTCCCGAGTCGCTCCTCTGCTTCGATTTCGAAGTAGTCTGTGGTCGCAATGTCAGAGATATCCATCGTCGTCTTGAATATCGCACTCGGTGGTCTTGAACTTTGTCGCATGGCCCGCATTTCTGCGGGATTTTTGCGCTCGCAATCCGTACCTATCGGACGTGGTACCAGATATCGGCGCAGTCTTCGGCCAGTACACGTACCTCGCCAGTGAAATCGCCTTCGGCGCAGTCGCGCTCTGGTTGCTCGTTCGGGCAGACGCTCTCGTCCGGGCTGGAAAGACGATTCTCGTCCTGTACCCACTCGCTTACGTCTGGGACTGGTACACGCTCACCATCGGCGTGTTCTCGATTCCGCTTCGAACGGGCGTCGAACTCGCCGGGATTCCTCTCGAAGAACACGTCTTCATGTTCGTCGTGCCGGGACTCGTGCTCGGGGTGCACGAGAACCTGTCGAGCTGCCGAGAAAAAGGGCGCGAAACGACGAGTAATCGGTGATTACCACCAGATAGCGGAATGGTATGAAAGAACTGTCGACTTCCGTAACCAGTCGTTTACCTCCGGTAAATGGTGAATAACAAAGGCTAAACCCGGTAATGTTTGAATCCATGCTGGGTTACGAGCAAGGGGTGGCGTAGTAATGAGCACAATCGGTGACTCCTCTGGCACCGGGAGTAGCGATACCGATGATCAACCGAGTGAGTCAGACTCTACCGTCGCTGAACACGTTTCAGATATCCTCGAATCAAACAGGTCACAGGAGCAACGGGCAACGCCCCTCTCACGTGACATGGTTTTCGACGTGCTAAAGAATCAACGTCGTCGGTACGCGCTACACTATCTGAAACAGGCCGAAGAATCCGTCCAGTTGAGCGACCTTGCCGAGCAAGTCGCCGCGTGGGAAAACGACATCACCGTTGACGCAATCTCGGCTGCCGAGCGAAAACGAGTCTACACCGCGCTCTACCAATCCCACCTCCCGAAACTCGACGATGCAGGAATCGTAGATTACAACCAAAATCGAGGTATCGTCGAACTGGCGGCCGCTGCCGAACAGCTAGACCCGTATCTCGAAACGAACACCAGAGACGATATCTCGTGGTGCATGTGGTACCTCGGACTCGCCGCTACCGGCTTCGTGGTCCTCACCGCGGCGTGGCTGGAAGTCCCACCACTCGCCGGAGTCTCCGACATCGGCCTCGCCTTACTCGTGGTCCTCGCGTTCACAATCGTCGCCATCGCACACACGTACGATGCGCGACGCCCCTCCACGACCGGTGAGCACGCACCGGAGATTCTGGACGAGTAGTCTTACACACCCTACTTTTCGAACGCACGTCGGGACTGAAACAGCGTAGACGAGCAGCCGACGCTGCCTCGGTACCCCGACCAGCAGCGACGATTCGAGAGGTGACCAACGACGAATTACCGTCGAATCCACGCTGGAGAACTGGGTTACGATCTCGTTGGTAGCGGTTCCGGCGTCGTTTGTGGAGAACAGCGTCCGTTATGACGATACCTGAACCACGTTATCGACGGTCGTGGGGACGATTATACCGGTGTAGCCTGTGGTGGCCCGCTTCGTCCGCGAGTACGAACCGAACCGCAACGCGACACCAGCCAACCCGGTGACGGAGGTAAGAGACCGACGTGTCACTCACATGACTAACAGATGTTACCTGAAGTAGGATTTCAGCTATATTCTAATTGTGTTTAGTTCACAGGTATTATAGTCGAGCGGATGCGAACGAAACCATGGCGAAAATAGTCAAGGACGACGACGCTCGCTATCCTGGCCGCCGAAAGGGACTGCTCGGAATCCCCCCCTTCCTCGTCGGCTACCTCCTCACGTACGTCTGGACGAGTGGCCGGACCACCGCTGCACTCTCGGCTATCGAACTCGACGGACAATACAAGGGCTTCACACTCTCACAGTATCTGGCGAACAGCGACGTCACCGTTCCGACGTGGAAGAGCGTCGGGTGACTGTTCTACAACGCTCACTTCGTCGCGCTGGACGTTCCACGTTCGGACGGCCCACAGAACGTGATTCGAGCGGCGGGTGGCGATCTCGTCCTGCTCTTTCTCGTCCCACCGGTCGTGCTCGCGCTGGCGACCCGCGGCTCCTACGGCCGGAACGTCTGGTACTCGGGATACGCCGGTGCCCTGATATTCCTCGGTTACTTACCACTCGCCGTCGCCGGGACGCTGTTGCTCAGGACCTCTTTCCAGATATCGGCTCAACCCGTGTTCCTGGCCGGTATCGTGATTGTCGGAGTCATCTATCCCATCGTGTTCGGAGCCATCGGCGGAGGACTGGCCCACGAAGTTCACAAGTGGCGCGTGCGACAGCGAGCGGAGGTCGGTGGCAAGGCCGGGCACTGAAGACCGGAATTTCACTCCCGGCTCGAATCTTCCAAAGGAGATTTTTCGCGGAAAAGTTGACTCACTTCGCTCGTCGGAAGGTATCGCGGGAAAGTATGGGTTTGGGCAGATTTGAACTGCCGGCCTCCTCCATGTCAAGGAGGTGTCATAACCAACTAGACCACAAACCCAGTCGGCGCCGTTCGAACGCATTCTCTCGTTGGCCGCATGGGTAATTGAAGGTTTCGAAATCCCACGCCGTATCTGGGTTTCTCTCCCAACCCAGTGGACGACAGTTTTAAGTTGATGTACGGAATTGTACATCACAACACGATACAGTACATTGGTGTTCCAAAATGCAAGATTACATCGAACTCGTCACGGAGGGACACGACCTCACACTTACACAGGCACGGGAGGCGGCGAGCGCCGTCTTCGAAGGCGCGACCGAGGCCCAGATCGGCGCGCTCCTCTCCGGACTGCGTGCGAAAGGTGAAACGGAAACGGAAATCGCGGGGTTCGCCCAGGGGATGCGAGATGCCGCGCGGACGATTTCCCCCGACCGAACGCCGCTCGTCGACACCTGCGGGACCGGCGGTGACGACTACGACACCATCAACGTCTCCACGACCTCCGCCATCGTCGCCAGCGGCGCGGGCGTCCCGGTCGCGAAACACGGCAACTACTCCGTCTCGTCGTCCTCCGGGAGTGCCGACGTGCTCGAAGAGGTCGGCGTCGTTGTGGACTCCGAACCGCCCGCAGTCGAGCGCGCCATCGAACGACAGGGAATCGGATTCATGCTCGCGTCGGTGTTCCACCCCGCCATGAAGGCCGTCATCGGGCCGCGGCGCGAACTCGGGATGCGAACCATCTTCAACGTGCTCGGCCCGCTGACCAACCCCGCAGGGGCCGACGCGCAGGTTGTCGGCGTCTACGACCCCGACCTCGTGCCCGTGCTCGCCCGCGCGCTCTCGCACATGGACGTCTCACACGCCCTGGTCGTCCACGGGTCGGGGATGGACGAGATAGCCGTCCACGACGAAACGACGGTCGCTGAGGTGCGCGGCGAGACTATCGAAGAGTACACGCTCACCCCGGAAGCGCTCGGTGTGAGCCGTCACGACGTGTCCGCCGTCGCCGGTGGGTCGCCCGCAGCGAACGCCCGCGACCTCCGGGGTATCGTCGAGGGCCAAGTGAACGGCGCGAAGCGAGATATCGTGCTGGCGAACGCCGGTGCCGCGGTGTACGTCTCCGGACGAGCGACCTCGCTGGAAGACGGCGTCAAGCAGGCCCGGCAGGCAATCGATTCGGGACGCGCAGACGAACAACTCGCGGCGATGACCGGGGCAGTCTCCGCATGACACGGGTGAAAATCTGTGGTCTGACCAGCCAAAACGACCTCGAGACCGCCGTGTCGGCAGGCGCCGATGCGGTCGGCCTGCTCGTGGACGTTCCCGTCGACTCGCCGCGCGAGATAGACGTAGATCTGGCCGTCGAACTCGCCCGAGCGGTCCCACCGTTCGTGACGACGGTACTGGTGACGATGCCCAAGCGACCCGAGCGCGCGGTCGAACTCGCCCACCTCGTCGAACCGGACGCCGTGCAGGTTCACGGGACGAGCGTCGGCGACCTCGCCTACCTGGCTGCGAACGTCGATGCGAACGTCGTCCGGGCCGTCGACGTGACGACGGAACAGCCGGAACGCTACGACAGCATCGCCGACGCCCTCCTGCTTGACTCGGCGGACTCGGGCGGAACGGGCCGGACACACGACTGGCAACGCGCCCGCGAACTCGCACAGTCGCTCGACTCCCCGGTCGTCCTCGCGGGAGGGCTGACGTCGGAAAACGTCGCGGAAGCGGCCGAGACGGTCGAACCGTTCGCCGTCGACGTGGCGAGCGGCGTGGAATCGAGTGGCGGTGAGAAAGATGCCGACGCCGTCGAGTCGTTCGTCACGAACGCGAAAACGGCGAGGAAACCAGTCGTCCAACGATGAACCGCGAGGAATTCGAATCGCTCGCGGCGGGCGACGAGTCGGCCGTCGTCTACGTAGCGACCGACCTGGACGTGTCGGTCGACCCGCTCACGGCGTACTCGGTGCTCGGCGGGGGCGAGTACGACTTTCTCCTCGAGAGCGCCGAGAAGGTCGCCTCCAGCGACCCGGACGGTGCGTTCGGCTCGACGGAAACCGGCGACCGCAGGGCCCGCTACTCGTTCGTCGGGTACGACCCCAAGATAGTCGTTTCGGTTCGGCCGGACGAAACCGACGTCCGAGTACTCGACGAGCGCTGGACGGCCGAGTTGTCGCCCACGACACCGACGGCGAACGGCGACGTGCTCGACGAACTTCGAAACTCGTTGCCCGCCGTCGAGCGTCGCGGTTTCCCGGACGAGAGCGCGTTCACCGGTGGGTTGGTCGGATTCCTCGCCTACGACGCGGTGTACGACCTCTGGCTAGAAGAGCAGGGAATCGAACGCCCCGAGACCCGACTGCCCGACGCGCAGTTCGTCCTCAACACCAAGACGCTCGTCTTCGACCACGTCGCAGAAACGCTCTCGGTCGCGTTCACTCCCCTCGTCACGCCGGACGACGACCCCGGCGAGGTGTTCGACGAACTGACCAGAGAGGCAAACAGGGTCGCCGACGTGCTCGAATCGGCGGACGACCCCGAGCTGGGAGGGTACGTTCCGAAAGACGAGACGACAGCGCCACGGGAGACGTACGAAAACGCGGTCAGACGAGCGAAAGAACACGTCGAGGCGGGCGACATCTATCAGGGCGTCGTCTCGCGCGAACGAGAGATAGCGGCCGATATCGACCCACTCTCCCTGTACGCCGCCCTGCGCGAGGTGAACCCGTCACCGTACATGTATCTCCTGAGCTACGACGACCTGACCGTCGTCGGTGCGAGTCCGGAGACGCTGGTGTCGGTCCACGACGACGACATCGTCTCGAATCCCATCGCTGGAACCTGCCCGCGGGGTGAGAGTCCGATGGAAGACCGACGACTCGCGGGCGAACTGCTGGCCGACGAGAAAGAGCGGTCGGAACACGCGATGTTAGTCGATCTCGCCCGGAACGACGTGCGCCGGGTCGCGGAGTCGGGAAGCGTCCACGTCGAGGAGTTCATGAACGTCATCAAGTACAGTCACGTCCAGCACATAGAAAGCACCGTGACGGGGACGCTGGCCGAGGACAGCGACGCCTTCGACGCCGTGCGTGCGGCCTTTCCCGCCGGGACGCTGACCGGCGCACCGAAGATTCGCGCGATGGAAATCGTCCACGAACTCGAATCCGCTCCGCGTGGTGTCTACGGCGGTGGTGTCGGGTACGTCTCGTGGACGGGAGACGCCGACTTCGCCATCGTCATCAGAACGGCGACGGTCGAATCGGGCGACCCGGACGAGATTACGGTTCTGGCCGGAGCCGGAATCGTCGCGGACAGCGACCCGAGCGCCGAGTTCGAAGAGACCGAACAGAAGATGAGCGGCGTGCTGTCGGCGCTGGAGACGATGGAGCGCGAACTCGCGGAGATGCCTCGATGACTCGCGTGCTGTTCGTGGACAACTTCGACTCGTTCACGTACAACCTCGTGGAGTACACCGAAGAGGCACTTCGCGCGTCACGGCCCGATGTTGCTGTCGAATCGAAGGTCGTGAAGAACACGGCGTCGCTGGCCGACGTCCGCGACGCGGACCCGGACGCCATCGTTATCAGTCCCGGGCCGGGACATCCCGAAAACGAGCGAGACGTCGGCATCACGTCCGCAGTACTCCGAGAACTCTCGACAGAGATTCCGACGTTCGGCGTCTGTCTCGGGCTGGAAGCGGCGGTCCACGTCTACGGCGGTACCGTCGGTCGCGCGCCGGAACCGGTTCACGGGAAGGCGTTCCCGGTGGAACACGACAAAACTGGCGTGTTCGAGGGATTAGAGCAGGGATTCCGAGCGGGGCGATATCACTCGCTCGTCTCGACGCGCGTGCCCGACTGCTTCGACGTGAGCGCGACGACGACCCACGACGGTGAGACGCTCGTCATGGGCGTCCGCCACAGAGAGTATCCCATCGAGTGTGTCCAGTTCCACCCGGAGAGCGTGCTCACGGCACACGGACGGGACGTCATCGAGAACTTCCTCGCCTACTACACCAACACCCCCGCCGCGTAGAGGGCGGCGGCTATGAGGAGGACGAGGATGGCGATTCGCCAGATGACTCTGATGGCGAAACGAACGGCGACGACGAGCAACACGAGAGCGACGATGGCGACGACGACGCCGGCGGGTTCGATTGCGAGGGGAACCATAGAAGAAATGACTGGATACCGAATCGTAAACGTATCGGTGATGTCGATTCACTCTAGAGAGGAAGATCGGATGACTGCGTTCGGGTAACGAGTCGTTTCCGACCGAAACCTCTCCATTCCGGTCACTTTCGCTCCGGTCTGAACACTCTTATAGTCCCCGCCGTATTACTTTGTAGTAGGAAGAAAACAGTTTCCAGAGGCGTCACTGTGCAACTTCACTTGCGTTAAAGAAAGTAAGCTTAATTTGGGATGGGTTAGATGGATTCTTCGTCACGAATGAAACGGGTCTACACACGAATCGAACACCGAATCGCCACGCAGAGCACTGCTGCCCCGGTGGTGACGGTCGTATGAGCGGCGCGCACGAGACGGACGCCGACGACGTCACCCTTCCGGTCAAGCGCACCGAGGGAGATACCCTCGAAGACCGGATGACGGGTAACGCGTACCAGAACATCCTCCCGGCGCGCTATCTCCGGAAGGACGCCGACGGGAACCTCGTCGAGACACAGGAGGACCTGTTCCCGCGTGTCGCGAAGAACATCGCACTCGCGGAGGCCGTCTACGAAGCAGAACGGCAGGGCGTCGAAATCTCGGTCACGCCCGACCAGTTGAAACCCGACCACCCCCGGCGCGACGAACTCGCCGCGGAAGTGTTCGGGAAGGGCACCACGGCAGCGGACGAGGCAGAGACGGAACTCAGCGTCTACAACGTCAACAAGTTCGCCTACGACACCGTCGTGCCCGAACTCCCCGACGACATCCGCGAGCACGTCACGTCGGTTCGTGACGAGTTCGCCGATCTGATGGAACAGCTATCGTTCGTCCCGAACTCGCCGACGCTGATGAACGCGGGCGACGAACTCCAGCAGTTGTCGGCGTGTTTCGTCGACTCGCCCGACGACGACATCACGGACATCCACCAGACGGCCAAGGAAGCCGCCGAGGTGTTCCAGTCCGGCGGCGGGATGGGATACGCCTTCTGGCGACTCCGCCCCTATGGCGACGCCGTGGGTTCGACGGGTGGCATCGCGTCCGGCCCGATTACGTTCATGCGCACCTACGACCAGATGTGCGAAACCATCGCGCAGGGCGGGGCACGACGGGGAGCACAGATGGGAGTCATGCGCGTCTCGCATCCCGACGTCATCCAGTTCATCCACGCGAAGAACAAGGACGTCAGCCTCGCCAACACCCTCCGTCTGAACGACCCCGACGACTACACGCACACGTCGTTCAAAGAGGCGTTAGAGGAGGCCCGCGAACTCATCGACGACGAAGGTCGCGTTCCGAAACACCTCCGGAACGCCGCCGAGGGTCACCTCTCGAACTTCAACATCTCCGTCGGCGTCACGGACGACTTCATGGAGGCGTTGTACGACGGCGAGGAGTTCGTCTTCACGAACCCGCGCACGGAAGAACCACACGTCGCCACCGAACACACCGAAGAACTGTACGACATGTTCGGCCTCGGCGAGTACGTCGAAACGGGCGAGGTGCTCTCGATTCCGGCGCGCGTCATCTGGGACCGCATCGTCGAAGGTGCGTGGGAGAACGGCGAACCCGGCGTCATCTACCTCGAACGGGTAAACAAAGAACACTCCTTCGACGTGGAGAAACACCCCGACCACCGCATCCTCGCGACGAATCCCTGTGGCGAGCAGCCGTTAGAGGAGTACGAGGCGTGTAACCTCGGCCACATCAATCTCTCGACGGTCGCCGACCTGGACGCGCCGGACTGGCGCGTCTGGTACGAGGAGAACGGCGACAGCTACGGGTCGCTCTCGGAAGCCGTCGACGCCTTCCTCCGGGACGCCATCGACTGGGACGAGTTCGACTACCGCATCGAGTGGGGGACGCGATTCCTGGAGAACGTCGTCACGATGTCCGACTTCCCGGTCGAGAAAATCGAACAGAAGGTTCGGGACATGCGAAAGATCGGACTCGGCATCATGGGACTGGCCCAGTTGTACATCCAGCTCGGCGTCCGATACGGGAGCGACGAGGGCAACGAGATCGCCCAACAGCTGATGACCCACATCAACCATGAGTCGAAGTGGACGTCCCACGAACTCGCCGAGGAGCGCGGGTCGTTCAACGACTGGGATGACTCGAAGTACGCGAACCCCACCGACTATCCGCAGTGGTTCGAACACCAGACCGGCCTCGACCCCGAGAAATGGAAAGACGGCTTCTCGATACGGAACCACAACACGACGACCATCGCGCCGACGGGAACCACCTCGATGGTCGGCAACACCACGGGTGGCTGTGAGCCCATCTACAACGTCGCCTACTACAAGAACGTCTCCGACGACGTGCAGGGCAACGAGATGCTCGTGGAGTTCGACGACTACTTCCTCCGCGTGCTGGAGGCGAACGACGTCGACGTAGAGACGGTCAAAGCCGAGGCCCAAGAGCAGATGGCGGCGAACGAGTTCTCCGGCGTCGAAGGCTTAGAGAGCGTTCCGGACGCCATCGGCGAACTGTTCGTCGTGACGGGAGACCTCACCGGTAAACAACACGCCGCCGTGCAGTGTGCCTGCCAGCAGGGAGTCGATTCCGCCATCTCGAAGACGTGTAACTTCCCCAACTCCGCGAGCAAGGAGGACATGGACGAGGTGTACCGGTACATCTACGACCACGGCGGAAAGGGTGTCACCGTCTACCGCGACGGCACGCGCTCGAAACAGGTGCTCACGACGCGCGCGGACAACGCCGAGTTCGCCGACGAAGACGAGGCCGCAGCGACCATCGCGGAGCAAATCGAGGAGGTCTTCGGCGGCATCGACGGCTTCATCGAGAACGAAGCGGTGCAGGCCGCACTCGGTAACGAACTAGAAGACCTGCTCGACGACGGCGTGACCGGCGGGGCGTACGCTAAAGAGCGCCCCCGTCCGGACGTGCTCCACGGCGTGACCCAGCGCATCGACACCGGTTACGGAAAGATGTACGTCAACATCAACGAAGACGAGAACGGCGAACCGTTCGAACTGTTCGCCACCATCGGCAACTCCGGTGGCTTCACCAACTCCTTCACCGAGGCGCTGGCGAAGGTCATCAGCTACTCGCTTCGGTCGGGCGTCGACCCGCGGGAAATCGCCGCCGACTTGCAGGGTATCCGCAGTCCGAAAGTCGCGTGGGACAAAGGCGAGCAAATCAACTCCATTCCGGATGCCATCGGCGTGGCGATGCGACGCTACCTCGACGGCGAAATCGAGAAGGCCGCCTACCCCCAGCAGGCGACGCTGGAAGAGACGACGGACGAGAGGGAGACCGACGGCGGAGCGGTCGAAGCGAAAGACGCCTCCCAATCGCTCATCGATGCAGGTGAAAGCCCCGAGTGCCCCGAATGCGGATCGCTCTCGCTGTACTTCTCGGAGGGCTGTAAGACCTGCGAGTCCTGTGGCTGGAGCGAGTGCTCGTAGCGACATCGTAGGTGTCCCATTTTTCGTTCGAGACAGCCAGAACTGACAAGTAGGGAGACATCTTCTCAGAGAGAAGGGAATCGAAATCCGGGGGTAGTGGGTGTGAAATGGCCGAGTGACCAGACACGAGGGGTAGTCTTCGTTGCAGCGGGTATCCTGCTCGTCGGACTGACGTTCGGGGCGAGCTGGGCGTTCTCCCCGAACACAAACAAGATAACGTCCCGTGCGGACGCGAACACCACGACGCTGGTCGGTGTGCAAGGGCCGGGATGGGGTGGGAACGTGACCGCACTCGACAGCGACGGAAACGTGCTGTGGACCGTCGGGAACGCGATTAGCTATCAAGACGTCTCACTTCTCGATAACGGAAGCGTACTGGCGACCTACGCGGACGGCAACTTCAGGAACTGCGGCCAGATCGAACCACCCTGTAAGCGGACGGGAGTCAGGTTCATCGACCCGACGGCGGAGCCAGCCCCGAAGATAGTCGGACAGTGGAACTATCCGGTTCGAACCCGAAAGAACAGTGAGGTTCACGACGCCGAGTTGCTGCCCAGCGGAGAGTTGCTCGTCGCGGACATGGAGTACGAGAGTATCTACACCCTCAATCTGACCACCAAGGAGCAGACGTGGGTGTGGAACGCGAGTCAGTACTACGACGCGCCACCGGACCCGACGAAGACCGACTGGCTCCACATCAACGACGTCGACCGAATCGCACCGGGGAGATTTCTCGTCTCGGTTCGGAACACGAACCAACTCCTCGTCGTCCAGCGCGGAGAGGGCGTCGTCGAGGTGATAAACGAGAACCGCGACCCCACGGTCCTGAACAAACAGCACAACCCCCAGTGGCTCGACGAGGGGAGCGTCCTCGTCGCCGACTCCGAGAACCACCGGGTCGTCGAACTCCATCGAGACGAATCGACAGGAGAGTGGAACGTCATCTGGAGTGTCTACGAAGTACAAGGAATCCACCTCGACTGGCCGCGAGACGCCGACCGACTGCCGAACGGGAACACGCTCATCACGGACAGTCGAAACGACCGCGTGGTCGAGATAACCCCGAACGGGAGTCTGGTCGCCAGCTACCGGGTGAAGTCTCTCCCGTACGAGGCCGACCGAATCCCTGTAGGTGAGTCGCTCGGACGGGCCTACGAACCACGAGGTGGATACGCGGTGCTGGGCGACCGTCGACTGAGAGTACCGGTGTTGTCCTCGCTTCTCATCGGTATCCGACACGTCGTGACGCTTCCGTACTGGGTATCCGAACTGCACCTGCTCGTCTCGTTCGTCGGGGTCGTCCTCTGTGGCTGGGGAGGACTGCTAGTGTTGAGCGGACGATAGAAAACAATCAAGCGACTCGCGGTCGGTGAGAGTGATATGTCCGAAAAACCGGAGGGACGACCGTGTCCACTCTGCGGCGAGTCGATGAATCGCCGCCACTGCAAGTACATCTGTCCCCGACACGGCGTCGTCTACGACTGTTCGGACAACTTCTGGTGACTACGTCCCTCGTAGCGCCTCGCTTGCGGGTTTCGCGAGCAACAACAGCGCCACGAGTGCGGCGACGGCGACGAGCCACCAGTTCTTGCTCAGTTCGTCCACCGAGAGGACGTCGAGCGAACTACCGGCCAACACCGCCGCCGATATCCACGGAATCTCGCCGATCGCCGTGCCAAGGACGAACGCGCGCCACGGCACACCGGAGAGGCCTGCCGCCGCCGAGACGGGGTCGGAGGGAGCAGGTACGAGGCGAGAGGCGACCATCCCGCGCAGGTCGCCCGTCGCGTCGAAAAATCGCTCGCCGGAGTCACCGAGGCGACCGAACAGGCCTGCGTCGACCCGAAAGTACCGAGCGGCGACGAAGGGAATGCAGGCACTCGCCACCGTACCGGCGAGTGCGATGGGAAAGCCAGCGACCGGACCGAAGACGTAGCCGACCGCAACTGCGACCACAGTCGTCGGCCACGCGAACAGTGGACGAACGAGATAGACGAGCAAGAAGAGACCGGCGGCGAGGAGCGGATTCGCGGTCACGGTCTCGACCTGCCGGAAGACGAACTGTGGCGAGACGAGGACGCCAGCGACGACGACCAGCGCGACCAGCGAGAGACCAACGACTTGCCGCCGAATCTGCACACGCGCCATTCCTCAGGGGATAGCCGGGGAGGCGGCTAAGTTCTTTCCACCCGAGCGCGCAACGTTTAATCCGTTCCGGATGGGAGTCAAACCCGATGGACGTGGACGACGACCCCGTGGCGCTGGGGGTCGAGTTACTGAGCAAACTCGAACACGCCGAACTATCGGTCGCGGAGGCGGTAGACCGCATCGAAACCGTCACGACCGACCCGACGGTGACGAGAACCATCCTGGACGAGGCGGAAAAGCGAGGCGTCATCGAGCGGGAAAACGGCATCGTCCGACCGACGGGCGGTGGGTACGTCCGTTTCGAGAGCGAGGTCGTGACGAAAGAGGGAGATTTCACCTGTCGACGCTGTGGGACGGGGATTTCGACGGGTTACTTCATGAAACTCGACGCGGGCGAACACGGACCGTTCGGCTCGTCCTGCATTCGGAAGGTCACCGGGCGCGAGTGAGTTTCTCGACGAGACGCTCGATGGTGTGCTGTTGACGTTCGAGCAGTTCGTTCTGTCGCTCGACGGCCTCGGTGAGTGCCGCGAGTTGCGCGTCCGTCGGGTCGTCCAGGTTCTCGCTCGCGGACTCGAATCCGGAGTCGGCGAATCCGGCAGGGCCCGTCGGTTCAGACGACGCAGAGTCCGGTGCCACGGAGTCTCGTTTCTCGGAGTCCTCAGTCTCCGAATCCGGAATCTCGGAGTCCGACGGTTCGGGCTCTCCCATTCCGGATTCCTCTGCTTCAGCGGCCGAACTCCCTGTACCTGCCGTCTCATCGTCCGCATCGGCGGTCGTCGGTTCGGAGACGGGGTCGCTGTCGTCGAGTGGCGCGGCCGGCGGTTCCTCGATTACCGACCTGTCCTCGGCGAGTTCAGGTGGGTTCGCGTCGAGTGGGTCGACGGCGCCACCGAACACGTCGTCCTCGGTGAGAGAGACGTTCTCGTCGACTTCGGGTTCCCCTTCCTCGTCGGGGGTGACGGTCTGTTCGAACTCCGCGTAGCTCTCGACGTCGTGGTAGGACAGCCGTGCCTGTTCGATTCGTTCGCGAACCTCTCGCGTTTGGTCGCTCGGCGTTTTGATTCGCTGTGGCCGCCCATCCACTTCGATGATAATCTGTGAGGAGACGTTGCCTTCCTCCACGTCGAGACGGGTCACGTCGCCGTAGTGGAACTGCTCGAAATCTTCGTCCCAGATGGCCTCGCCGACGTGTTTGACGACGCGCGCGCTGGTGAGGACGAGCGTGAGTTCGCTGAACTGGTAGGTCTGGATGACCTGCTCGTTCGAGTCGGTGACTCCCGCCGCGTTCAGCACGTCCGCGATGACGGGGTAGAGGGCGTCGTGGGGGCGTTTCGTCGGAACTTTGAACTGGTCGGTTCCGTCGATGCCGTAATCGAGCGAGATGGTCGATTTTCGACGACCCTCAGACACCTCGATTCGCTCTGTGTCGTGTGGATACTCTTCGACTGACTCGTCGCTCAACAGACCGTCGGCGCAGTAGATGAGTGTCCGTGTCGGTGTCACGTAGAGGGCATCTTCACCGCCGAGGGGCACTGTCGCAGCGACGTGTTCGTCTCCAAGACTGGATTGTACGATTCCCGGAACGCTCATGCAGGGAATCGTCATGCACCTCTCGTGAACTATCCCACCCTGCTCGGCCTAACGGCCTCGCTGAGGACGGGGCTTCCTGCTTCTAAGACACACTTTGCAGACACAACAGTGTCCGTAGGGAGCGCAGTCTCCACAGGCATTGAATCAGAGTGAACCACTCCTACGTTCTTGAGACTACGGGCAAGGATGTTCCATGCCGCGTTCGCGTCTCTATCCGCTTCGAACCCACACGACGGACACGCGTGTTCACGGACCCACAGCGGCTTGTCCGTCTTCACACCACAGGACGCACATTCCTTCGTCGTGTTTCGTGGGTCGACGGCAACGAAGTGAGATCCTTCTCGTTCACATTTGTATTCGAGCATCCGGAGAAACGTACCCCATGCGGCGGATGCTCGGTTGCGTGAATTTGAATCGAACTGCATCATTCCGGCGACGTTCAGGTCTTCGACCGCCACGAGGTCGTACTCTTTCGCGTAGTAGTTCGACAGCTTGTGCAAGAAGTCCCGGCGTTTCTGTTTCAACTCCGCGTGACGACGCGCCACAACACACTGTTGCTTACGGTAGTTTGTCGACCCGTGTTATTTGCGTGAAAGGTCACGTTGGGAACGTTCCAGTCGCTCGCGTTCGTCCGAGAGGTTAAGCGATTCGACGGCTGTGCCGTCAGTGTCGTGGGCGTACGTGAGTATCCCGACGTCGATACCGACACACTTCTCGGGAGCATCCGGTTTCTCGGGCGTGTCTTCATCACCGTCGCGTGCGAACGTGGCAAACCAGTTGCCGGTCGGTTCTTGCTTGATCGTGACCTGTTTGATGCTCGTGTTCTCGGGGATATCTCGGTGGAGATGTATCGGTATCTCACCGAGTTTGCTCAACCACAATACTGGCCGACCGCTCGTATTCTTGAGCTTGAAGCCGGACTGGTTGTAGGTAAGCGAGTGGTAGTCCCGAGGTCGCTTCCACTTGAGTATCCCAACGGCGCGTCCGTTCTCTTTCTGCGCTTTCAGCGTCGAAAGGTTGTCGTAGACGCGTTTGACGACCATCTGTAACACCTTCGAGTGAACGGCTCGGAGGTCATCCCACCACGATTTGAGGTCGGGGAGCGTTCCCTGCACCTCGTATCGGGCAGGAATATCGTCGGATTCGTTGAGTTTGAACAAGCAGTGATTGTACAGTTACCCACAGATATCGACATGACGCAAAAGCTCCTCACGGATAGCGTCTGTCGGTTGGAGTCGATATTTGTAGGTGTGTACTGCATAGTCTATTCATCGGAATCGGGGGGAGAGACACGAACGACTTTCACGTCGGCTCCACGCCACCGTTTAGGAACGATGACGTGGGCGCTATTCCCGGACGGTTTTGCGGTGCCGTCAAGAACTTCGTGTCCTCAATTTCGAATCGATTCATCACTATTGTATAGATTATGGATAGACAGAAAGACACCGGTGGGCCTGTGGGCCTGCAAGAGAACAGTGTACGAACAGATGATGACGGCGCTGTATCCCCTCCCTACTCGCTCCCGTCGCTCGCTCCTTGAGGAAGGGGACTTAGCGCCTGTATTCATAAAACCGCCGGTGGAAAAGACACAACCAGGACTAATACGTTCAGTGACAGAAACGGGCACGAACGGCCTCGAGACTGCCCCGGAACGCCGATCGCCGACGTCGACTCCCAACGTGGCAGGAAGAGAGCAGTCGCCGAACCACTGGTGAAGATGGGAACTTTAAAGAGTGGCAGTTGCCTACCCGTAATCGAGCCCGGGTGGCTTAGCTGGACATAGCGCCGCACTCATAGGGTTCTGAGATTTGGCGCTCAGGCCTTGGAAACCTCCCATGCCCGTGAGGCCCGCCACGCCTCGAACCTGGGTCATGCGGAGATCGAGGGTTCGGAGCCCTCCCCGGGCATTCTTTCGAGACCGACGATTCAGTCGAGTGACGACGAAATAGTCTGGCAGAGCGAGTCCGTCGCCATGAACTTCCAGAAAATTGTCTTGGGGACCCATATTCCAGCAGGATAAAATTGTCTTCATCGTGAGTAGTGTCGAGTACATCAGTCAACACTCATCGAGCCTCCAAGTGGAGAAAAGACCTCAAAAGGCAGTATGAAACATCTAGCAGTTTCTGAGGCAGTTATGAAATGTCGATAACTGGCCACGCGTGAATGAAATGTCGTGAATTTCGCTGTGCACTCAATCCGTTATATGACCCTACCAGTCGTATAGATAAATACATTCGAGAGTAATCATGTCGAGCCCTCCGACGTTACAGAACGACCGCGCATCGAACTTCGAACTACTAATTCCACGTACGATCGCTCAGACCGCAGTCCGGAAGCTCTTTACCCCGGTTCAGTTCCTGAGTTTCTGGCTGGCCGTCGCGCTTCCGTTCGTCTATCTCCCGCTCCTCTACCACGAGCCACTGACGACGGGAATGTTCGGTATACTCCTCGTTCTCAACCTCGTCGCGGTAGTCGTCGGTCACGGCTACGGTCGTGACTGAGACACTCACCCATCACGCACGACAGAGACGACCGAAACGGGTTCGATAGCAGTCATAACTTCGTCCACCGCGTCACGAAGCGACCCGTCCATCGCGTCCCCTCCCGAATTCGCTACTGTGGCGCGTCAGAACTCACTACTATCGGATACGTCCGAACGTTACTCTCACGAGGACAGCCGCGTCGAACGAACTGGCCGGGGATACCGAATGTCTTCGGGAAAACATTTTTTCATTTCCACAAAATGATGCAGCCTACCACGATATCCGTTTTTAGGCTAGCCAAAAACGTAAGCCGAGTGATAAGTATTATCCGCGTCCGGTTCCAACTGCGAGTATGGACTTACTGGGTGATTTCACGCTGGTGTTCGTCGCGGGACTTATCACGGCACTCGCGACCGGTATCGGCGCGCTCCCCTTCTTTCTCGTCGAGGACGTGAGCGACCGGTGGAACGTCGCACTCTGGGGACTCGCCTCGGGAATCATGGTCTCTGCGTCCGTGTTCGGCCTGATATTCGAAGGACTGTCGAGTACGAACGGCGGGAGTCTCACCGGCGTCGTCGTCGGTCTCCTGGTCGGCGTCGGTCTCGTCGTCGTGAGCCATCGCATCATCTCCGGTGCGGAGGTCAACCCGAAGAGGTACGAGGAGGCCGACTTCAAGAAACTCGTGCTCATCCTCGGCATCCTCACCGTTCACAGTTTTCCGGAGGGAGTCGCTATCGGCGTCTCGTTCGCCGACCTGGGCTTCGAGGGAGGAACCCAGTTCGCAGGGTTCGTGATACCACTGCTGGCCATCTTCATGACCGTCGCAATCTCCATCCACAACATCCCCGAAGGCGTCGCGATCTCCATCCCACTCCACTCGATGGGCGTGAGCAAGTGGCGAATGGTCTGGTGGTCGGTGTTCTCCAGTCTGCCACAGCCCATCGGCGCGGTCATCGCGTACTACTTCGTGCGCACCGCGCGGGAGTTCCTGCCGATGGGATTTGGGTTCGCCGCAGGTGCGATGATTTACCTCGTGGCGTCGGAGTTCATCCCGGAAGCGCTCGAAGTAGGCGAAGACTTACCTGGGAAGGGACACCGTGAACTCCTCTCGGGACTCGCTGCTGGCGTCCTACTGATGCTCCCACTCGCGTTCATCTAAATATAATTCATAAAGTTACTACCTTCAATTTGTCCTGTATGCGTAGAACCTGTCGTAGTGAAACCCGCTCAAAAACTATTTTGAACCGTATCGGACGCTCCCCAGCGTCGAGGGCTGCACTTCCGTTACCGAATAAACGATGTGAACTCGACCCAACGCTCGGTCCGTTATAAGATCGGTCCTGTCTATCGTTCGACCGGGCACGGTGTGCTACTATGTCGGGAACGACCACCTACGAGAACGGCAGTGATTCCATCGCAAACCGAATCGCCGCCGGTCGCCAGAAACTCACAGCACTGCACGCAAGCTACAACGAGCATTCGCTCACGACGCCGATCCAGTTCGTCAGTTTCTGGTCGGCTGTCGCACTCCCATTTCTCTACGTTCCGCTCTTCCTGAACGGCCTCGCTGGCACCGAACTGACGGCCTTCCTCGTCCTGTTGGTGTGTAACGTCGTCGCCTTGTTCGCAGGCCACTCATACGGCCAAGAGTAATCCCCCGTCTTCAGTCGATTTAACCGTTCTCTCCCGAAATCGTCGAGACATGGGACTCGAAACCGTGTCGCTGGGGCGTACCGGCACCAAGGTGAGTGAAATCGCGTTCGGAACGTGGCGCTTCGGCCGCGAGAACGACGACGGAGCGGTGGAAATCGGCGAGAAGCGTGCCCACGAACTGCTAGACGCCTACGCCGACGCTGGTGGGAACTTCGTCGACACCGCCGACATGTACGGAAGCGGTGAGAGCGAACGATACATCGGCAACTGGCTCGCAGACCGCGACCGCGAGGATTTCGTCGTCGCCTCGAAGATATACTGGCCGACCCGGGAAGGCGACCCGAACGGACGCGGCCTCTCGCGCAAACACCTGCGCAGGCAGATGAACCGCATCCTCGACCGACTTGGCACGGATTACGTAGACCTCCTCTACATTCACCGCTGGGACGACGATACCCCCGCCGAGGAGTTCGTGCGCACCCTCGACAGGTTCGTCCGCGACGGGAAGGTGAACTACCTCGGCACGTCGACGCTCGAACCGAACGCGTGGAAGGTCGTGAAAGCGAACGAGATGGGGTACGAGTCGTTCAAGCTTGCTCAACCACGCTACAATCTCGTCAACAGGGAAATCGAACCGAACTACCTGCCGATGTGCCAGGACTACGACATCGGCCTCGTCCCGTGGTCGCCGCTCGCTGGCGGATTCCTGACCGGCAAATACTCGCGTGACGAAGCACCGCCGGAGGGTTCGCGCGGCGCGACCGACCAGCAGTTCCGCGACTCCTATCTCACTGACGAGAACTTCGACGTGCTGGAGGAAGTCGAGACGGTCGCACAGACCGTCGGTGCCTCCCCCGCGCAAGTGAGTCTGGCGTGGTTGCTCGAACACGACGCCGTCACCGCCCCTATCGTCGGCGCACGGACGGTCGAACAGCTAGAAGAGAACCTGGCTGCGACCGAGGTGTCGCTCAACGACGACCAGTTCGAGCGACTCACGGGCGCGAAGTCGGCCTGAAGACACCAGCGTCTCGTCTCCCGAGCCAAGCGTTTTTGACCGATACCGAACAACCTCAGACCATGGACGAGATCTCACTCGCCGTTCCGGAACCGATAGTCGAGTCGCTCCCAGAAGATGGCGATACCGCGGCCCGCGACATGCACGAAGCCGTCGCTGGGTGGGAAGCACGATTCAATCGCCTCGTCGAAGAGACCGACACCGACGACGAAGTAGCAAGCGCGGTCGTCGACGTGGTAGAGCGCTTCGAGACGCGCTGGGAACAGTACGACGACTTCGTCGCCGAACTGCGCGCGTGGGGACAATCACCCATCTACGCGATGGCGTGGCGCGACCTCCACGCGTCGCTCATCCAGCAGTTGTACGACCACGACGACCTCTCTTCCCACATCGACCGCGAGCGAAACGCACGCATCGTCAACGACGGCATCCGCTTCGGGAAATGACCGACGACGACCCACCACTTTCGCGCGTTCGGCGGGCGAAAAGTCACCAGTCGGCCACGCGACGCGTCGATGGCGGTGCGGTCGCGGTCGGCATGGTCGTCGCGCTCGGCGCACACCTCGTTCCGGCTAGCCTCTCGCTTCTCGATTCGTCCGGACTCCTCGTCCGTACGACTGCTCTCGCCAGCACGGGGGCACTCCCGGTGGGGTGTTACGTCACCGGTCGCTACGCGGGGGGAGACCGGGCTCGCGGGGGATTACACGGCGTGCTGACGGCGGCGGCGTCGCTCGCCCTCCTCGGTTTCGGTTCGGTCGTGCTCACCGGTTCCGACCGGGCGCTCGCCGAGTTCGGGCGCGTCCTCGGTGTCGGCGGGGAGACGACGCTACTCGCGGGCAGTGTCGTCTGTCTCCTGTTCGCCGGAATCGCCGCCGGCGCGTTCGGCGCGGACTGACTCTCGTGGGAAGGCGGGACACTCGAACGAGAGTACTCCACGAAGTGCTGGCCGGAGACTGTGTGTTTATTACTCGCGGCGTGCCTTCTTCGACCATGGAACTGACGCTCCGGTTTTTCGCCAACTTCCGCGAAGCCGTCGGCCAGAAGACGCTCGAACGGGAGTACCCGGACGACACGACGGTCGGAGAGGTACTCGAATCGCTGACCGAGGAATACGGTCTCGACCTGTTCGAAGACGGTGAGATGCGACCCCAGATATCCATCATGCGAAACGGAAAAGACGTCGTCCACATCGACGGTCGGGAGACGTCGCTTTCGGACGGCGACAGACTGAGCATCTTCCCGCCCGTCGCAGGAGGATAGATGCGGCGCGAGAAATCGTTTCGCGGCATCAGCGAGCGACTCGCGAGGAGATACCTCGAGAACCTCGGTGGGGAACTGGAAGACGACGGGGACGTCGTGGGTGACGACTGGACAGCCTCGCTCTCCTCGGAGAAGGTGAACATCGGCCCGACGGTCGAGTTGACGGAGGTGACGGTCGTGTTCGAAGGGAGCGAGGAGACGCTGGATTCGCTGGTCGAGGACTTCTCACAGAAAGCGATGCGGGCGGGAGGGTAGTCGAAGATGCCATCGAGAGACAGATGACGACCGACGAACCGACCCACCCCATCGAGGGCCAAATCGTCATGCTGGCGGGGACGAAAGCCAGCATCCCGCTTGAATGGCTCTCCGAACTCCTCGAAGCGACGCAGGCCGACCTCGGACCGCGACTGGCCGACTACCGACAGCGGTACGAGTGCGTCCACGAGTCGCCGGAGCGAAGCGTCTTCCTCGTGGAACAGAACCACTGGAAGACGGAAGGAAGGCGGCTCGGATTCGGACGACGCGAGTGGGATGGGGTGCGGCGGGCCCACGTCGAACAGTTCCAGCGAATCGGACGGCGCGAAAGGAGAGAAGAGGAGTTCGAGACGGCACTCGAGATTCGGACAGCGGTGCTGATTGCCCACTGAGAGAAGCGGGCGTGGATTCCTCCCGATCTCGGAGATTTGACGACGGTCACCCGGTAGATTGAATCGGTGCGAGTGAGACGGTTCGGCGTGTTCGCAATCGCACTCGCGGCGACCGCTCACGCTGGACTCGCGCTCGCCAGCTACGGTATCGTCAGAGCGGTCGCGGCGTACGTCACACGACGTGACGAGTCTCCCGAGCACACCGCGAAACGACTCCGAACGCTCCGTCACGTCGGCTATCTGCTCGGGGGAGCCGCCGCCGTGTTCGTCTCGCACGCGGTGGGTGTCACGGCGGCGGTCGCACGTGCTCTCGCGGCTACCGTGCCGGGAATCGCCGGAACGGGATACGGAACGGTGGTCGTCGCGAGCCTCGTCGTCGTCGGTCCCGTGTTCGTCGTCGGACTCGCCGTTCGGCTGGCGACGGTTCCGTACTGGCGACAGGTCCGCCCGTGGGACGTGACACATCGAGGAGCGATACGGTGGTTCGTCGCCCACCTCCCCGTCATCCCACTGGTGGTGGCGTGTGGGACGTTTCTCGTCTGGGCTGCACCCGCCGGGTGGGGTCGCGTGCTCGCAACGCTCGTCGTCGCACTCACCGGAAGTGCGGTGATGCCGTTCTTACTCGGCTACGTCCTCCGCGCCCGCCGACCATCGCAGCGCGAACGTGAACTGCTCGAACCGGTCTCAGGGGACGTGTCGGTCATGGTGGTGCCCGACGAGACGCGGATGGGTGCGGCGTTCGCCGCTGGAATCGTCCCCGGCACGCGCACCATCTTCCTCGCCGAATCGCTGTTCGACGTGTTGGAGAGAGACGAACTGCGAGCGGTCCTCGCACATGAACTCGCACACCACCGTCGAAACCACGTCCTCCTCCGCGTCGTACTCCCGGTCTGTCTCCTCCTGCCGTGGATCGCTGCCATCGAGTTCGGTGTGCGGCACGCGCTCGTCGGCGGGGCGGTCCTCTCGCTGCCCGCTGCGCTCTTTCTCTTCCGCGCGATTCGCTGGACGGAGTACGACGCCGACGACTGGGCGGCCGAACGAAAGGCGGGTGACGCCCTGGCGAGCGCGTTAGAACGACTCGCGGCACTTCGATTCGTCGTGATGGGAGTCGGGCGACTTGCGACGCCTTTCGCCGCCCATCCGCCGATAGAAAAACGAATCGCGCGGCTCAGTCCAGCGCCGCGAACGCCGAGTCGAGGTCGGCGATGAGGTCGCGCGGATGCTCCACGCCGACCGACACCCGGAGGAGCGAATCGGAGATTCCGATCTCCTCGCGCTCTTCGGGCGTCAGTGGCGAGTGGGTCATGCTGGCAGGATGTTCGATGAGCGATTCGACGCCGCCGAGGCTGACGGCGAGGGTAATCTCGTCGAGTTCGGCGACGAAACGTTCCACGTCTTCGAGTTCTCCGTCGATTTCGAACGAGACGACACCACCGCCGCCGTCCATCTGTCGCTGGGCGAGTTCGTACTGCGGGTGGGATTCGAGGCCGGGGTAGTAGACCGACGCGACCGACTCGTGTTCGTCCAGATACGCCGCGATTTCGGCGGCGTTCGTCTCGTGCTGGCGCATCCGCAGTGGAAGTGTCTTCAGTCCCCGGAGGGTGAGGAAGGCGTCGAAGGGTGCGAGCATGTTGCCCATACCGACCTGCTGGAGGAAGCCGATTTCACCGGCCAGTTCGTCGTCGCTGGTGACCGTGACACCGCCGATGGAGTCGCTGTGACCGTTCAGGTACTTCGTCGTGCTGTGGACGACCACGTCCGCACCGAGTTCGAGCGGGCGCTGGAAGTAAGGCGACATGAACGTGTTGTCTACGCCGAGGGTCGCGTCGACGGACTCCGCGATGGAAGCGATCGCTTCGATGTCACAGAGCCGGAGGAGTGGGTTCGTCGGCGTCTCCATCCAGATGAGAGCGGTGTCGTCGCGCACCGCGTCCGAGACGGCGTCGGTGTCACGGGCGTCGACGAAATCGACGGTCACGTCGAGTCGGTCGCGGAACAGTTCCTTGAGCATCGTCTTCGTCCCGCCGTAGAGGTCGTCGAACGCCACGACGTGGTCGCCGGGTGAGACAGACGCCGTGATGGTTGCGACGATGGCCGAGGTGCCGGACACGAAGGCCATACCGTAGTCGCCGCCTTCGAGGGCCGCCAGCCGCTTTTCCAGCGCGTGCCGGGTCGGGTTGGAGAGACGTGAGTAGAGATACTGGTTCTCGTCGGGGTCTAAATCTTCGAGGGAGATGTCGGGGTCGATACCGCCGACTTCGTACGTCGAGGAGAGGTGAATCGGCATCGTCACGTCGCCTGCTCGTTCGTCGTGCGACGGTTGTTCCGCGTGGGTCACCGCCATCGTTTCGAATTTCGGGGGGTCGCCAGACCTGTCTGTCATACCACCGTCCAGTTCGGCGACGATAAGTAGAACCTTTCGATGCGATAGGTGTTGCCATGCACTGAGAGAATGGCGCTCGTCAACAAATTATCGCCGAACATCCACGAGTAAATTTCCAAACCATATAAATATAAAAATATCAATGTGAGGAGAGTATTGTGCAGTTTTGAACTCGCGCGACAATCGTGTTCGGGTGGGCGTTCGTCGATGGGACACGGTCGGTGACTCCGACGCGCGTGAGGACGTCGTCGGCCGATCCGAAACCGTTCGGAAACTCACGTGGTCGAAGCGGCCGAAGAAAAGCCGTCGAAATCGACCGACTCAGTCGTCGCCGGAGGCCGCCGCACCGCCGCGACTGACGCCGGTTCCGGGGCCGACGTCGATGCCGAGTTCCTCCAGTTTTTCGTCCGGCACGACGCCGTCTTCCCAGCCACGGACGTCGTAGTACTCCGCTTTCAGTTCGTCCAGTTCGGCGAGTTCGCCCTCGGAACCACCCTTGCCCGGGACGGCGTCGGGGTGACCCTTCACGAACCGGGCCGGGAGGTCGTCGTCGTCGCCGTCGAAGCCGACGAGGTTGTTGTAGTAGCGTTCCATGTTGTAGATGCGCTCACCCGTCTCTAACAACTCGTCTTCGGTCACGTCGAGGCCAGTGATGCCGTTGTACTGCAAGACGTACTCTTCGATGCCTTCCGCGAAGGCGTTGAACTTGCAGATGTCGAACGAGTCGCTGATGGCGTGCATGTCCTGGAAGGTCGCACAGAGTTCGCCTTTGCCTTCCCACTCGGTCGGGTCGACTTTCTCCGGAATGCCGAGAATCTCGGCGGAAGGCGTGTAGCCGCGCAGGTGGCAGGCACCGCGGTTGCTGGTCGCGTAGCCGATAGCCATCCCTTTCATGCTCCGTGGGTCGTAGGCCGCCATCGTCTGGCCTTTCACGTCGAGTGCCATCTCGGGGTCGCCGAGTTCGGCGGCAGCACCCGCCGCACCCTTGGCGAGTAGTTCTGCGAGTTCGTCGTCGCGGTGGGCCACGCGGTCTATCATATCGACCATCGTGTCCACGTCGCCCCAGTCCAGCCCTTCGTCCAGTCGGCCTTCTTCGGTGGCTTCCATCGCCATCGCCATCGTGTTGCCCATCTCGATGGTGTCGATAGCCATGTCGTTACAGCGGTCTATCATCAGCGCGACCTTATCGCGGTCGTCGTTCATGGAGTTCGGGCCGAGCGCCCACGCCGATTCGTACTCGTAGGACTCCATCCGAACGTTCATGTCCTCGCCCTTGTGGTGGACCTGCACCTCGACTTCCTTCTTACAGGCGACCGGACAGGAGTGACAGGTCGGTTCGTCGACGAGGATGTTCTCGCGGACGTTCTCGCCCGAGACCCGTTCGGCGTCGATGTTCGGTTCGCGCGTGTCCGACTCGGCTTCGCTGTGCGTGCTGGTGTATTTCCCGTTCCGGGTCGGCAGGCCGTCCATCTCCTCGGTGACGTTCATCAGGACGTTCGTCCCGAACATCGACAGACCGCCCTCGTTCGGGGCGGTCACGTCGGATTCCTGAATCGCCTGCATGGCCTGCTGGTGACCCTTCTTGAACGTCTCGGGGTCGGCAGGTTTGGGCATCTTCGTGTTCGATTTGATGACGATGGCCTTGAGGTTCTTCGACCCCATCACGGCACCCGTGCCGCCGCGACCGCTCGCGCGGTCGTCCTCGTTGATGATGCAGGCAAATCGAACCTGGTTCTCACCGCCGGGGCCGATAGCCATGGCTGAGAGGTTCTTGCCGAACTCGCCTTCCACCTCGTCTTCGAGGTCGTCCAGGGTGTCGTGGACGCCCCAGCCCCAGAGGTGACTCGCGTCCCGAAGTTCGACCTCGCCGTCCTCGATGACGGCGAAGACGGGGTCTTCTGCTTTCCCTTCGAACAGCAAGCCGTCGAATCCGGCCCACTTCAATCGCGCACCGCTCCACCCGCCGTGGTGCGAGTCCGTGACGGTGTTCGTCAGCGGCGATTTCGTACAGACTGCGATTCGGCCGCTCATCACCGTCTGCGTTCCCGTGAGCGGGCCGTTCATGAACGCCAGGAGGTTGTCCGGGCCGAGCGGGTCGACGTCCGGTCCCTGGTCGAACACGTACTTTACTCCCAGTCCGCGCGCTCCAATGTACTTTTTCGCGTCGTCGTCGTCGATGCTCTCGTAGTTCACCGTTTCGTCGGAGAGGTCGACGCGGGCCACGTGGTCGTGAAAACCGCCTAAATCGGTCATGGTAATGTCCAGTGTTTATATTGGACTGCTATCGTGTTAGGCGTTGCCAGTGTAATGTAACCGAAAACGGTTACATCTTCGAGACCGGCTCGAAACGAGAAGCGCGATTCGGTCGGCGGCCAAGCGGTTCTCGACCGTGCTCCGATAGCGGCATGGCCGTGGACGACGACTTTTTCAGTGCACTCACCATTCGAACCGAACGTGTATCGAGTTCCGTCACGCGTTCGCTGGGTCGCCGTCTTCCTCGTCGCGAGCGTTATCTGCTACTTCTCGGTGGTCACTTCGCCCGCAGGCGGTGTCGGGTCGACCGGGCCACTCAGCCTCGTCGGGATGGACAAGTGGTATCACGCGATCGGCTACGGCGTGTTCGGAACGGTGCTCGCGTACGCCCTGGAGGGGAGACGCCGGGCGCTCGTGCTCGCGGTCGTGGGTGCGACCGGGTACGGCGTGGTGATGGAACTCGTACAGTTGCCGATGGCCCTCCGAGACGCCTCGGTCGGGGACGTCGTGGCCGACGCGGTGGGGACGGCGCTCGCAGTGATGGTGTGGTGGTTCGTCCGTCGCGCTCTGCGAGACGAAGCCGATTTACGCGCGTAGCCGCTTTCCCTCGATAATGAGCAAGCCGAGTCCCGAGGGGTACGAACAGGGCAAGGGCATGGACGCCCACAACGCCGTGATGCGCGATATTCGCGCTCGAAAGGAAAAACACTACGACCCACACGAGCCGACGCGGGTGTGGCTGGACGAGGACAACACGCCGGACGGAATCTACCAGAGTCTCACCATCATCCTCAACACGGGGGGCTGTCGCTGGGCGCGCGCCGGTGGCTGTACGATGTGCGGCTACGTCGCCGAATCCGTGGAGGGCGGGAGCGTCACCCACGAGGCGCTGATGGACCAGATCGACGTGTGTCTCGAACACGAACGCGAGGAGAGCGACGAGAAAAGCGGTCTCATCAAAATCTACACCTCGGGGTCGTTTCTGGACGAGCGTGAAGTCGGCGCGGAGACCCGACGGGCCATCGCGGAGACGTTCTCCGACCGCGACCGAATCGTGGTCGAGAGCCTGCCCGACTTCGTGGAGCGAGAGAAGTTAGAGGACTTTACGAGCGTCGGGTTGGAGACCGACGTGGCAATCGGACTGGAGACGGCGAACGACCGCGTGCGTCACGACTGCGTGAACAAGTACTTCCACTTCGAGCAGTTCGTCGAGGCGAGCGAACACGCCGAGTCGGTCGGGGCAGGCGTCAAAGCCTACCTGCTGATGAAACCACCGTTCCTCTCGGAGAGCGAGGCGATACGGGACATGAAAGAATCGGTCCGCAGATGTGCCGAGTACGCCCACACCGTCTCCATGAACCCGACCAACGTCCAGCGGTACACGATGGTCGACGAACTCTACTTCCGCGACGGCTACCGCCCGCCGTGGCTCTGGAGCGTCTGTGAGGTGCTCCGGGACACCGCCGACGCGCCCGCCATCGTCGTCTCCGACCCCGTTGGCCACGGGAGCGACCGCGGGCCGCACAACTGCGGCAAGTGCGACGACCTCGCACAGAAGGCCATCAAGGACTTCGACCTGCGACAGGACCCATCCGTCTTCGACGAAGTGACCTGCGAGTGCGAACGGACCTGGGAAGCGGTGGTCGAACGCGAGACGAGTTACAACCTCCCGCTGGCGCGGTAAGTGGACGATGAAAAGGGGAGTAGGGAAAGCCTACTCCCGCTACGGCGCGGATAACAAAGTGGTCGCCAATCGACCAACCAGGCAGGGTGAACGGACGACAGTCCCGGTCGATGGCAAACTCAGAGGGCGACTACGAAACGATATTCTGTACGAACGGCTGGGTAGAGATTCGGAACCCAGAGCAGTTAGAACAGTGGATAGCCACTGATTCACCGACCGAGGTACAGCGATGACGGTCGCCGGACCGATCGTCCTCTGGCCGCTTCTCGTTCTGTTCGTGTGGGGGATTCTCGTGGGCACGGTATGGACGCTTCTCGCCGCACACGGTCGGCGAGACGGGGAGTGAACACGCCGTCAACGAGACATTTCGAGGGCGAGAGACTCGGCGAATCCGTCCCCACCGTGCTCCGTCACAGTTTCCGGGCCATCATCACTTCGTCCACGAACTCTTCGCCGACGAGATAGTGGTCTGCTCGGACCGCTTCGGTCCCCCAACCGTGTTCTTTCAGCAGGTCGATAGCCGTCTCGTTCGTCGCCGGAACGCTCTGGTAAACTTTCTGATAGCCCGTCTCGTCCGCCCACTCCATCGCCCGCTCCAGCAGTCGGCCACCGATTCTGTGTTCGCGGTAGGGCTCTCGAACGCCGACTGTCAGTTCGGCGATGTGCCGTAGTTTGTCGAGTTCCGGTGCGTCCAGGTGGACCCACCCGACGACCTCGCCGTCCTCGCCTTCGGCACCGGCAGAATCGTTGCTCTCGTCGCGTTCGTCGCTCAGGGTCGCCACGTAGAACATCCGGGACCGGCGGTCGTTGTGGCGCAACAGCGCACCCTCGTCGTCGATGTCGGCCGCGACTCGCTCTGCCGAAATCGACGCGCCCTCGTCCGCGACCTCCCGAATCACGGTCTCGATGCCCTCCCAATCGGACTGGCGGGCGGGACGGATTCGATAGGAGAGGTCGCTTTGCTCGTGCTCTTCGACCCCTTCGTCCAGGACGAGGTGGAGGGTCTCGTCGCGCTCCACGAGGTGTCCGGCGTCCACCATCGTCGAGACGTGTTCGCGGAACTCCTCCGGCGGGATGCGAGTCTTCGGCTCCGTCGTTCCCGAACGCGCCGGCTTCGAGCCTGTCGGGGCGTCGATTCGTACTGCGTCACGGACTTCCTCGACGGTGGCGGCACCTCGCTTTTCGACCTGCTGGTAGATGCGTCGGTGAACGGTGTCCTCGAACTCGATGTCGGCAGGTGCTCCCATAATCGAGTGTACCGACGCGGAGACTGATAGTAGTTTTCGCTTCTCCGAGACCCCTCACGGTCGATGCGCCGTCGGCTCTATTCTTACTTCTCTTCGACGTGTCGGACCTCCACCGCGATACCGCGCGTCGATTCGGCCATCTCCGCCCCCGCCATCTCCGCACGGCCGATGGCGAACGCCTTCGGACCTTCGACGACCACTTCGTCGCCGACGCGGATGTCGCCGTCCGCGTCCACGACGCCCGGCGCGAGGACGCTTCCGTGAGGTGCGAACGCGTCGATTTCGACCCGCTTTTCGGGCACGTTGCTTTCGGCCCACGCCTTCGCTCCCGCGAGCGTGAACGAGAGGACGCCGTACTGTGGCACCATCGCCGCGAGTTGTTCGCCCTCGTCGTCGTGAACCCGGAGTTTGGGGTAGCGACTCTGGATGGTGATGTCCGAGAAGAGGTCCTCGCCCGCACCATCGCCGAACTGGTAATCCGCGATGGCTCGAACGGTGTTGTGCTGGCGCTCGCGCTTGCCGTATTTCAACTCGCCCGAGAGTTCGCTGGCGAGGTTGGCGAGCGATCCGGTGCTCGTCGGGTGGCCTTCGACGGTGTACTTGAACTCCAGGTCGAGTGCGTCTTCGACTCGTTCGCACACTTCGCGATACCCCTCGTCGGGGACGTGTGCGATTATCTTCGGATACTCGTTTCGCTCCAGATAGCGCCGCAGCACCTCCGCGACGAACTGCGTTTCGTCCTCGCTCCACCGCCCGGTCACCACCGAGTCATAGTGCTGGGCCGGGTAGGTTAGTTCAAGTTCCTGGGGGACGACGCCGATAGGACTCGTCATCGACACCTTGTGGGCCTTGAACTGGATGGCGTCGTGGTACTGGCCGTGGCTCTGTGACTCGCTGTATGGTTTCTTCGCCGAGCACGGCACGAGCACCAGCGGGTTCTGGAACCGGTTCCGGTAGCGCGTCGTCACGCGGTCGGCGAACCGCTGAATCTCGACCCGGCGCAACGAGTCTTCGGTCGCCGCGCTGAGTTCGGCGTTCCGGATGACGGGCGTCCGGCGTTCGAGGTAGTCCCACTGCTGGTCGAACTCCCGGAACGCGGCGGTGAGCCACTGGTCGTGGCGGGCCTGCCCTTCGACGTAATCACGGAGTCGCCCGTTCCGGATGCGCTGGCGAACCACCCCCAGTTCGGCCCGGAGCGCGGCGACGTTGTGCTCAACGCAGTGCTCGCGGGTGAACGCCGCCACCGGGCGCTGGCAGGCCGGGCAGGAACAGGGAAGTTCGCGCAACTCGTCCAGATAGTACTCTCCCTCCGTCGTCAGGTACTTGCCCTGGGTTCCCTTCACCACGGCCCGGTCCGTGTCGACGAGGTCGACCCCGGCATAGACCAGCGTGGCGACGTTCCGTGGCGTGGCGACCCCCGAGAGCAAGAGCGCGCTGTCGGACGGAATCGCCTCTCGCGTCTCGACAATGGCCTCTCTGAAACCCGCACCGTGGCCGACGAATCCGCGCGCTCCCGAGAGCACGTAGGCGTCGGTGTCGAAATTCGCCGCCGTCTCCGGTGCGATTACGGCCGCGCTCGGAAACTCGACGTCCGGGTAGTCCACCGCGAACGACTCCATCACTTCCTCGTCGGTGCCACTCGGAAACGCACGGTGGGGCAGGACGGTCAGTTTCGACTCGTCGCCCTCCGGCAGGTCTCGCTCCTGGAACCAGAGGCTCCCCGCGTCGTCCAGCACGTCGTCGACCAGTCCGGGCGTCGGCACGGACTCGGTGAGGCGGAGTTCCCCGATGCGGGCCGCCCCGTCCCTGTCGTGAACCTCGAAATAGTCGGTCATACCCGACTCTCGGGCGAGCGGCTTGAACTATCTTGCGTAACTGCGTGAGTTGTGCTCGGTTGGGCTTCGTCACGGGAGTTACGGAGAGAGGTCGATTTTGATATTGGGTTATCGCTGACGCTAGGTCTCAGTCATGCCAACGACGATGAAACCGACGAGACGCTAGCTGATGCTTGAACAAAGCCACGCCCTCGTTCAATCGGTCACTCGTGGCTCCCCCACTCGTTCCCTCTTTCACTCGCCCGTTGCCACCAGGCCGCCGGAGGCCGGGCGGGCTGCCCGCCCGGCCAAACCTAATTCGACCAGCCGCTTTCGGCGGTCGTTCGGCTAACGATAGCGGTGACAGGACGACCAGCCGTCACACTGTGGCAAGCGACACGAACGAGTCGGGCCGCGAGCGGCCCGACTCAGCTTTCGCGGCCTGGTGGCAACGGGCGAACGAGGGAGCGAGAGCAGACGCTTCGCGTCTGCGCGGGAGCGACCGAGTGAGGGCGTGAATAAGCTCTAGCATCTACGTTCGACTCGTTAGCACAATCAATTTCACTGTGAGAATCATCAGAATCTCTTTCACTGCAAGCAAAGAGCCTAACTCTACTCGAACGACGTCGAATACGGATCACCCCTGGTCGCTCAAGTCCACAACGCGGGCCGACTCGGGAACCAGCGCCAGCGCCGATGCGGGCCAGTCGTGGTGTGCCAGCGTGAACTCACACTCCGGGTTCAGTTCGACCAGTCGCGCCACCCCTCGGGCCGCCGACTCGTACCCGGCGCTGTCCATGCGCTCGGGAATCTCGGCGGTCAGGGGGTAGGTCTCGGAGAGCGCACGCGGGAACGGGCCGAAGGGTGGGACGACGTTCCACGACTCGTCGTAGTTCGTGCTCGGGTTGCCCTCCGTCAGGAGGACGCGTCCCTCGGGATTCAACCGCGACAGTCGTTCGTGATGACGGATGACTTCGGGCCGGTCGGCGCTCTCGCCCGAGAGGTAGAAGAAGGCCCCTTTCGAGGCGGGGTCGGCGCGTTCGAGCTGGTCGGCGTGCGACCCGAGTGCGCGATAGCCGTCGAGCATCGCGGGGTGGGCGCGGGCCCGATTCTCCACCAGTTCGAAGAGGTTGCCCGAGCGAATCGCCTGCTTGACGGTGCGAATCTCCTCGAACGTGACGTGGAGGTTGTGTTCGGCCAGCAGTTCCTCGCGCTCTCTGTCCTCGAACGTTCGCAGTTCGTCCGGCGTGTAGTTCGCGCAGATGGGACACGAACAGGGGAAATACTCCAGGTCGTCCAACTGCTCGGTGCCGCGGACCGTCAGATAGCGGTCGTCGCGGGCGTAGAGCGCGTAGGCCGCCGAGTCGAACAGGTCACAGCCCATGGCGACCGCCAGCGCGAACATCATCGGGTGGCCCGCGCCGAACAGGTGGACCGGCGCGTCCGCACCGAGTCCGCGCTTCGCGGCGGCGACCACGTCGACCATGTCGCCGTACCGGTACTCGTTCATCAGCGGGACGACCGCGCCGACGGGGAACACGTCGAGGGACGTGTCGTAGGCGTGCCGCCCGGCCCGCTCGCGGAGGTCGGTGTACGTCGAGCCCTGCACCGGCGCGTTGACGAGCATGTCGCCGACGTCGACGGTTTCCGCGAGTTCGAGGCGTTCCTGCGTCGTTTCGAGTTCGGATTCGGCCTGCTCGCGGTCGACGTCGGGCGGCGTCGGGATGTCCACCGGCGTTCCGATGTCGGAGCCGATGTCGTGTTGGAACTGCAGAATCTCCTCGGTCGTCACGCTGATTTCGCCGTATTCGGCGAGCTGGAACGACCCGGAGTCGGTCATAATTGCCCCGTCGAAATCGAGGAGGTCGTGCAAGCCGACGTCGAGCACTTCCTCGCGGAAGTCCTCGCTCTTGTAGAGGATGTAGGAGTTCGTGATGAGAATCTCCGCGCCGAACTCGAATTCGAGCCGGGACGGTTCGACGGTCACCACGTGGGGGTTGACGACCGGCAAGAGTGCCGGCGTCTCGACCGTCACGCCAGCCCGCGGGACGGTGAGTTCCCCGATGCGACCCCCACCGTCCTGTGCGCGGATTTCGAAGCTGTCTCGTTCCATTACCGCCGGATAGCCACGGTGGCGGTGTAAGAATTGCGCTACTCGTTCGACCCGAACGTCTCGTAGTAGAGCACGCCGAGCGCGGTTCGCCCGTCGAACACCCCGTCCGCCGCAATCTCCTCGCGCAGGACGTCCAGCGTGGTCGTCTCCGGGCGGATGCTCTCGTTGTGGTCGAGTTCCTGTTCGCCCGTCGGCGTGCAGTCGTGAGCCACGAAGTAGTGGAGGACGGAGTCCGCGATGCCGTTCGCCGGTTCGACGGTGGTGAGATGCCCCACCGAATCCGCTTCGTACCCCGTCTCCTCGGTGAGTTCGCGGTGGGCCGCCGCCTCGAGGTCGTCGTCCTCGGGTTCGACGCCGCCGACCGGCAGCCCTCGCGAGACGCGCGAGACCGCCTGTCGCCACTCTTCGATGATTACCACGTCGCCGTCCTCGGTGAAGGGGAGGACGACTACGCTCTCGGGTTCCGAGAGGTAGTCGAAGTCGGTCTCCGTTCCGTCGGGCAGGCGAACGTCCTCGTTTCGCACGTCGAAGCCGGGGCAGGTGTACGCCACGCCCGAATCGAGGGTCTCCCACGCGAGCGGGTGGTCTTCGTCGGTCATGCCCAAGTCTTCTCGGCGACGAAAAATAGACGCACCGGTCTTCCAACGACGGGATAAGCGAAGCCTACACGACTGGCGATGCCTAGAAAGCCGACGTTTCCTGTAGCTTCGTTGAAAAACGGTTCTCGTGATTTATCGTAACGACCGTTGAATCCACCGCAATCCACCTATGCAATTGAATCGCGTCAGCCGTCGTGGGATGCTCGCGACGACGGCGGGTCTGGTCGGCGTAGGAGGAATCGGCACCGACGGAAAATCCGAGACGAACCACATCGTCGTCGTCGGCGGGAGTCCGGACACCGTCGTCGAGTACGAACTCACGGTGAGCGGACGCCTGCGAAAGAGCGGGCGGAGCAGGGGCGCACCCATCGCCGACCGGCACGTCACCACGGACGGCGAGGACAGGATTTCGGGCGACGGTACCCATGCGAGTGGGGCAATCGCCGGGGGTGGCGACGCCTATCGGTACACCGGTCGTATCGTCCGGTTTCGAATCTCGCCCAACGGTCGCGGCGAGGCCAAGGTGTATCGCAACGGCCAGCGAATCCGACCGACCGAACTCGGCGACAATCCGGCCGCGGATACGCCCATCAAGTTCGTGAACTGCGATACTGCACGGGTGACCGGGAACTTCCAGAGCGTCCGGATGCACACGAGTTTCTGGGACGAGTCCGGCCTCGGAACGAACGTCCTGTTCGACGGGGCCGTCGAGGGAACGACCACCCTCAACCCGGTCGCCGCACACGATTCGTTCCCCTTCGCCATCGACACGGTGAGCGTCGACACTCGGGAACTGCAGACGCCGGGACAGCCCGCGAAGTTCACGGCGGACAATCCCTACGCTGGTCCGTGGTGCGAGGAGCGGGGCTTGCCGAACCACGTCGTCGTCGTCGGCGGGAGTCCCCAGAACGTCGTTCACTACCAGTTCGCTGTGAGTGGGAAGGTGCGAAAGAGCGGGGAGAACGGTGGCGCACCGATCGCCAATCGACACGTTACCATCGACGACGAGGATACTATCTCCGGCAGGCGCGTCCGCGGTGCGGTCGCGGGGGGTGGCGACGCCTACCGGTTCTCTGGAGAACTCACGCAGTTTCGGATGAACGGCGACGCGACCGTCTACCTGAACGGAAAACAGAAAAATATGAACGGTACCGAAGGAGGGAAGGACGACGAATCGGACGATGGAAAGAAACCGGCACAGCGAATCGAGTACCTCGACTGCGACCGAGCACGCGTGACGGGTGAGTTCGAGCGGGTCGCAATCAGCACGACATGGTACGCATCGGACGGGGTAGCGACCTCGTACAACGAGATTGGCCCGGTCGACGGACGGACGCGAATCGACGAGTCGAACGTAGGCGACGTCGGGGGCGTCGCTGGGTTCGTAATCACGAGCGTCGCGGCCTTCGAATCGGGAGCCACAGAGCCGACGATGTCGAAGCGAAATCCGGAGACGGAAGCCTGTATCGGCCGGGTTCGTCCGGCGAAGGTGACGGCGTCCGCAGATGACTGTACTGCGAGCGGCGGCGGCGAGGTGACCTTCGTCTACGAGAATTCGAACGACGAACCGCTACTGGTCCAGAGTGAACTCGTCGGAGCGAGTTCTAGCACACCCCCCGACAGGCTGAGTCCGGGACGACACTCGTTCACTGTACGCTGGAGTCCCGAGGACCCGGACGAACGACTTCGCTGGCGACTCGACATGCGCCCGTTCGGCTACGAGAAGCAGATTATTGCGAGCAGTCCGACTGCCGCTGAGTGTGGCCTGACAGGCACACCGACCCAGCAGACGGACGAACAATCGGCGACGGAGGAAGCGACGAAGGAAACGCCGGCAGACGAGACGACGGAGGAAACGAAGCGGTCGGAGCCGACGACTGACCCTCCCGAGTCGACCACTGAATCGGCGACGGAGAAATCCGAACCGACGACCGAGACGGCTCCGGAAACCGCAGAACCCACTGCCGAACCGAAGACGGACGCGGAGGAGGGCGACGCGAGTGGAACGACCGGTGGGAACGAGTCGGGATGAGCCGGCAACGACCGTAAATCGACGTCCTTCGATGGACCACACGAACGCCTCCGTATCGCCGAACTCGCTCAGAGTGTGACCTGCGAGAGGTCGGCTTCCAGGTCGTCTACGTGTTCGTTGAACGCCTCGACGAACCTCCTGAACTCCGGTGTGAGTTCGCGGATGTCGGGTGCCGACGGCGGTTCGTACTGCGAGACGAGATACGTTCCGCCCTGTCCGCCGACGCGGAGGTACGAGGCTCGCCCCTCCTCCCACTTCAACTCCCATCGCTTGCCGCCGACGCGCGTCGTGAACGTTCCGTAATCGACGCCGTCGTAGCGGTGTAGCTCCCCGGCGATTGCGTCGGCGACCTCACGAATCCGCCCGACCACGCGGGCACGTTCGGCGACGACGGTGTCGGTCGGGTCGACTGCGGGAAACTCGGTGGACACGTCGTCCAGTACGCCCTCTTTCGACTCGACGTGCTCGTTGTACGCCGAGACGAACGCCTCGTAGTCCGCCATCGCGTCGGCGAGGTCCTCCGGGTCCGGCGGTTGCTTGGAGGAGACGACGTACGTCTCGCGACCCGTCTTTCCCTCGAATCTGAGATACTGAAGGTCGCCGGCCTCGTACTTCAGCGTCCACTCCCCGGCGAGCGTGTCGAACGTCGCCTGGCCGTAATCCCCACCCTGCAAGAGTGCGAGTTCGCGTGCAATCTGCCCGGCGTGCTCTGTGACCGCCGCGACGACCTCGTCGCGCTCTGTGGCGGCGTCGTCTGTGTCGGAGACGTCGAGTTCGATTCCCTCGGTCATTACGTGGCCGGTATGGACGTAGCGGGGATAACGGTGGTGACTCGGGCCTGCAGGCCACCTCCTCGAGGGCGAGTGAGCGACCACCACCCCGGCAGGGACGATAGTCGTCTGCCTACGTCGACGAAACGTCCGACGCGGCGGAGGGTCCGAACGATTCTGGCTTCCAGAGCAGCCAGCCTCCCAAGACCACGAGTGGGATGGAAACGACGAGGCCGGTCGGAAACGGACCGAGCAGGAGGTTCGGTTCGTTCGTAGCGAAGAGCACTCCGAAGTCAGCGATGGCGTTGAACGCTCCGTGACCGAGCGCTGCAGGCCAGACGCTCCCCGAGCGCAAGGTCACCCACGCTAACACGCTTCCGAGGAAGATGCCACCCACACCATCGCCAGCATTCCTGCCCACGGTGCCTCCGGATGGGTGAGCCCGTAATTGTCGCCCATGGCGATGATGGGCCAGTGCCAGATACCCCAGACGACGCCAGTGAGGACGATTGCCCGACGTTGGCCGAGTACGAGGAGATGCTGGAGAAGGAAGCCACGCCAGCCGAACTCTTCCCCGAAGGCGACGAACGTATTGATCGCCGGTCCTATCGTGAGCGCGGCGAAAAGTTGCACCGCTGCTATCGTCATTGGGTTGCCGGCAGGTACTCCCGTATCACCCATCGCCGCTCGAATGCCCTCCATCGTCGGGTCGAAATGCCGGGGGAACAGCAAGTAATAGAGTACGACGCCCGTCAGCGTCGCGACCGCGGGAAACAGCCAGACGACTACGTACCAGCGAACCTGCTTTCGAAGGTGTGGACGGAGCCACGCCGCATCGAGGGAGAACTCAGCAGACGTGAACGTACGGACGGCGAGATGCCCAATCGCCGGTCCGAACATGTACACCACCAGGAGGAGCGTCAGCCTCGACGCTCCGACGGTACTCTCTCCTGTCCCACCCAGGCCTCCGGTGATGTTCCTGTCCCACCCAGGCCTCCGGTGATGTAGACGTAGCCGCCGACGAGCCACGAGAATCCGAACGCCACGAGGAGGAACAGACCAATTCGACGTGATTCGAGGGTATCCGGTACTGGAGCCATGCCTGCATAGCGGCACGGAAAGAACATATGAATACGGTGTCATCAGGTAGCACCCATCGGTACGAAGTCGCTATGTATCTGTACTCACCCAATTGCTGTCGCTCGGTGTTCGTCGAATGTGGGAAAGTAGTGGGCCGGCGCAGATTCGAACTCGCCGAGACGTGCTCACTTCGTTGCGCGTGCCTCGTCTGCTCGAATCTGCTTGGCGTCCATTTGCCACGCGACGCGGACTCCTCGCTCCGCTCGTCGTCGTAGCGTCGCGGGCAGAAATGGGCCGGCGCAGATTCGAACTGCGGTTACGGCCACCCGAAGGCCGAAGGATACCAAGCTACCCCACCGGCCCGCAAATCGAACAATGGCGACACCTGCCTTTAACGGTTCCGGAATGAGGGCATCAGTAGACGGTGTAGCCCTGCGTATCGAGGTAGTTGTGCGCCACCGTCATCGCGTGGTCGCCGTGCAAGCGTTCCGGTCCTAACCGCATTCGCTCGTCCGCCACGTCGGCCAGCAGTTCGGCCTCGCTGTCGGTGAAATTGCCGTGGTCCGAGAGGACGAAGAGCGGATTTTCGGGTGGTTCGAGGTCGACCACAGGGGTACCGTCTTCGTGCAGTTCGACAACGGTGGCGTCCCTGCTGGTGTCGGTCAGAATCGTTTCGAACTCCCGCTTGGAGACGTAGATACCGGGCGTACTCTCGGCTTCCATGTGGCCGATGGCCTCCGATTTGGATTCGAGTGCCGTCTGGATGCGTGCCGCCGTGCTTCGCTCGTCGGGGTTGAGTCGACGGAGTTCGCTCCCTTCGAACCGGATGGTCAGTTCGTCCTGCAAGACGAGAAAGAGGCGCACGTCGCTGCGGAAATCGTGCGAGAGAAAGAACGCGCTGTTGACACACCGGCAGAGGGCGTCAAGTCGGCCCGCCCCGCCCGCGAGGTCGTCTAGAGAAAAGTCGGGCGTCGTCGGGGCGTCGTGGCCGAGGACGATGAACTGTCGCATGGTCGAATCCTCGGAACCACGGCGTAAGTCGCTTGCTGAATCGAGATGTGGAGAGGTGTCAGACGAGTCCGTGCCGACGAAGCAGTTCACGGACCACCGTCGTCCAGCGAACCTGCGTCTCCAGCGGCGTCTCTCGTCTCGTGTCTCGTCGCCGTCCGATCAGATCCCCCAGAAGGCCCAGATGCCGACCGTCGTGACGCCAGCCAGCAAAACCTGCAAGGGACCGCCCACGCGGAGGTAGTCGGTGAACCGATACCCACCGGGGCCGTAGACCATGAGATTGGTCTGATAGCCGACCGGGGTGAGAAACGACGTACTCGCCGCGAACGTCACGGCGAGGACGAACGCGAAGGCGTTCGCGTCGATTTGCGTGGCCGTGTCGACCGCGATGGGAATCATCAACACGACGCTGGCGTTGTTGCTGACGAAGTTCGTCAACACCGCTGTCAGGAGGTAAAAGAGCACGACCACGACGACCGGGGGGAAGAGACCGGCGTTCGCGACGATGTGATTCGCGACGAACTCGGTCCCGCCCGCGTTCTCCATGGCGATACCGAGGGGAATCATCCCCGCCAGCAGGTAGATGACGTTCCACTCCACTGCGGCGTACGCTTCGGACGGATCGAGAACGCCGGTCGCGACCATGGCGACGACGCCAGCTAGCGCGGAGATGGAGATGGGAAGGAGGCCGAGTGCGGCGGTGACGACGACGCCACCGACGATGGCGAGCGCCACGCCGATGCGGTTCTCGCGGTAGGTCAGCGTGTCGGTCGGCTTCGGCTCGACCATCCCCTCGTTCACCTCCTCGTTGACGACGAGGTCACCCGAAATCCGGAGCCGTTCAACCGTTTCGGCGGTCGTGTGCAACAGGAGTTTGTCGCCCGTTTCGAGCGCCACGTCCGGTAACCCCGAGTGTATCGGTGTCTCGACACCCTCACGGAGGACGGCGAGAACGCTCGCCGAGTACTGCTCCCGAAATCGAACGTCGCGGATGCACTGTTCGTCGAACGACGAGTTCTTCGGCACCGTTGCCTCGACCAGCGTCCCGATGCTGGGGGGCATTCGCATGCCGAGGTCTTCGATTCGAACCCACGGCAAGAGCCAGAGGGAGTTCGCCGAGGCGAACTCCCGCACGGTCTGCCGGTCGGCTTGCACCATCAGCACGTCACCTGCGCCGAGTTTGCAGTCGGGGCCGGGGGGGACGACGCGACCAGTATCGGACGTGACCTCGATTACGGATAGATCGAGGTCAGAGTCGGCGAAGACGCCGCCGATCGTCCGTCCGACGAGTGGGGAATCCTCCCGAACGTAGAGCCGACCCAACCGAATTCGGAGGTCGTACTGGCTGACGAGGTCGACCAGCGGTCCGATTCGCTCTGGAAGTAAACGCTGACCGGTGACATCCTCCCCGCCGTAAACGGCGGGGCTTCCCGTACCGCGTTGGGATATTTACGGTTCGCAGATGCTCGCTGGTTCAACGAACGTCCCCTGTCCACGACTCGGGTCGTGTTCTCCACGACGGAACAGGTTGACTACTGGACGTGCCACACGCCCGCTACTCCTATCCACAGAGGGATTCAGAGTTACCTTTTGTGCTTGGT
>NZ_JBPEHH010000026.1:0-57490 GCF_054177595.1 Haladaptatus ordinarius
ATGTCACACAACTCTCCGTCATCATCTATATCAGGCCGCCAACTATGTGAACCATGCCGCATCTTACAGCCTCGGTTCGTCAGCTGCGGCGTTAGCACTTGTGGGTAAGAGACAGGGCTAAAGACGCGGGGCTCCCACAAGCCGGTCTTGCTGAGTTGGGATGGTTACGGTTTACACCCCGACGAGGTGTTGGCACTGCCACGGCACCGTTACTCCTATCCAGCGATGGATTCGGAGGTACCTGGTTATTTTGCGTCGGTCTGCGTGTCCGAGGGCTTACTTATTTGATGAGGCAAACACCGAGTCAACTGCCAGTTGTCGAACTGTCAGTATCCGATGGGGTACCATCGAATCGACAGTGAAGGATACGCACAAAACGCACCTAAGACTGCACCGTGCAGTGAAAGTGAACAAAGACGGCGATTCATCCACGCCCTCAAGGGCATGGTATTCTCGCCTGTAATTCTATAATTGCATATGAAATAACCTGGACTTTCTCTAAGATACGACGTTCTCATTCGAAAATGCGGATGACGGTCGCAGGTCAAGGAGAAAGCACGCTACGTCCTCCTTGTTCGACTGCCCGGTCGGGAACGAAGTCGACCCGTTCCATCTTCGTCGAGGGAAAACGGTTTGCTTGCGACCGCACTAGAAGCAGTATGTCGGACGCGTGGTCGGACTGGAAACACGTAACGAAGGTGGACCCCGATGAACGACTCCACGGAGCGGACACGCTCACCGACGTCGCCGAAACGGGGACCGACGCAATCGTCGTCGGCGGGACGACGAACGTGACGGAGGCGGCCGTACTGCCTATCGTCGATGCGCTCTCGTCTCACGACGTCCCGCTATTCGTCGAACCGACGTACCGACCATCCGGGACGTACGGCGGTTCGGTCGCCGGGTATCTGATTCCAGTCGTCCTGAATGCAGGTGACCCGACGTGGCTTGCGGGTGCCCACAAAGAGTGGGTTCGCTCCGCCGATGCCATCGACTGGGAGCGCACGCACACCGAAGCGTACCTCGTTCTCAATCCGGACTCTGCAGTGGCGAGGTACACACGGGCCACCTGCGACCTTTCTGCCACGGAGGTCGCCGCGTACGCCGAGGTCGCAGAGCAGATGCTCGGCCAGGAACTCGTCTACATCGAGTCCTCTGGAATGCTCGCCGAGTCGGGCGTCGTGGCGGCCGCGAGCGACGCGCTGTCTTCTGCGACGCTGTTTTACGGCGGCGGTATCCGCGATTACGAGTCGGCGTACGAGATGGCGTTGGTCGCCGACACGGTCGTCGTCGGCGATTTGCTCCACGAAAACGGGGTTGCAGCGGTCGCCGACACCGTTCGAGGAGCGGCCGCCGCCCGTCGGGAGACGTAGCCGCGCCGTTCGAAACGCGGCCGATTCGTCGGGAACACTTCATCTCCGGTGCGATGAGAATGGTACCGTCTTCGGTGAGATGAGGGTGGATACTAGTGGGAACGTGTCGTGTCGAACGGATGCGGTGGCAGTCGGAGGTCGTCCAGATCCGGGAGATGTTTGACGTTGTAGACGACCTTCATCTCGTCCGTGGTCGGCACGCCGTTACACGAGAGTCGGATATTCTGTTCGAGCAACTCCGGCGAGAGGATGTCGTCGATGGGCATCGCCAACTCACCCTCCATCACCGCGACCGCACAGTTCGCACACGCCCCACCGCGGCAGGCGTACGGCCAGGCAAATCCCTGTTTCTCTGCGGCCTCGAGCAGGGTCTCGTCGGGCTGTACCGTTATCCGACCGTAGTCGACGGGGTCTAACCCTTCGGCCGACGCTTTCTCGAACAGGTCTCCGTCACCGAGATTCCACTGGTGGTCGTCGAGCACCTCGTAGTTGAGATACTCGACCAGCGTCGTCTCCGGTTGGTTGCGTTCCGTTACACTCTCGTGCTCGGCCTCCTGTATCTCGCCGTCGGATCCGTCCCGAATTCGTGTGTACGCCGTCCGAACCGCCTGAAATTCGGCCACGGACCCGCCGTGGTCTGGATGGGCTTCCTTCACCCGCTTTCGATACGCTTGAACGATTTCCGTGTCGTCTGCGTCTGCGTCGATTCCGAGGATATCGAACGGGGAATCCACACGACCCGCTAGGGGAATCGTGCCAATAAATCCTCCTTCTGGTGGCCAGTAATTTCGACGGTTCGTCCGTCACTCCGCGTCGACGCGCGGGTCGAGGCTCGAATACGCGATGTCCTGAATCAGGTTGCCGACGATACCCGCAAAGGCGATGACGAGTGCGATGCCGATGATGAGCGGCAGGTCACGTTGTTCGATTGCGAGCAGTCCTATCCTCCCGATACCCGGAATACCGAGCACTTCTTCGAGGACGAACACGTTCACGACCAGGACGCCGATGAGATCCGCAAAGAACAGCGAGAGTAGCGGTATCGCTGCGTTTCGAAGGATGTTACGAGTGACGCGTCTCGCCGAGGCATTTCTGACGACCGACCGATGCTGTCGCACGGAAGTCACGGACTGGAGTCCGTCTCCGTGATCACCCGAGGGAGGCGACCTGCCATTGTATACACAATCCGTATTCATCATACACAAAAAACTTATCCAACATCGGGACGACGATGAGAGTGACGTTGTCATGCCACAAGCCGTCTTCGACAGCAACGAATACGAACGGCGGATAGCACGGACGAAAGAGCGGATGCGGGAGGCGGATCTGGATGCACTCGTCGTCTCTGACCCGGCGAACATGAACTATCTCGCTGGCTACGACGGGTGGTCGTTCTACGTCCACCAGGCCGTCATCGTCACCCACGACCGCGACGAACCGGTCTGGGTCGGGCGAGAGATGGACGCGAACGGTGCACGAGCGACGACGTGGCTCGCCGAGGAGAACATCCAGTCGTACAGCGACGACCACGTTCAGTCGCCCTACGACCTCCACCCGATGGATTTCTTCGCCGAGATACTGGACGAACTCGACGTCGCGGATGGTCGCATTGGTTTGGAGATGGACGCCTACTACTTCACAGCGAAGTCGTACACCCGACTTCAGAAGAACCTCCCCGACGCCGAGTTCGACGACGCGACGCTCCTCGTCAACTGGGTTCGAATCATCAAATCCAAAGCGGAGTTGGAGTACATGCGCCAGGCCGCCCGCGTCTCCGAGAACGCGATGCAGGCCGGACTCGACGCCGTCGGGGAGGGTGTCCCCGAGTACGAGGTTGCGGCGGAGATCTACGACGGACTCATCAGGGGAACCGACGAGTTCGGTGGCGACTACCCCTCCATCGTGCCGTTGATGCCGTCCGGTGACCACACCGGAACGCCACACCTCACGTGGACAGACCGTCCCTTCGAGCGCGGCGACCCCGTCATCATCGAACTCTCCGGTTGTCGGAACCGGTATCACTCCCCGCTGGCGCGAACAACCTTCGTCGGCGAGCCGCCCGAGGAGATGCAGTACCGGGCGGAAATCGTCGTCGAAGGCCTCGAAGCCGCTATCGACCACGTCGAACCCGGCGTCACCGCCGAATCGGTCGAACGGGCGTGGCGTGAGGTCATCGAGAAGTACGACATAGAGAAGGAAGACCGAATCGGCTACTCCATGGGACTGGGCTATCCGCCGGACTGGGGTGAACACACCGCCAGTCTCCGCCCCGGCGACGAGACGGTGCTCGAAGAGAACATGACGTTCCACATGATTCCGGGCCTCTGGTTCGACGACTTCGGCGTCGAACTCAGTGAGACGTTCCATGTCACCTCGAACGGTGCCGAAGTACTGGCCGAGTTCCCCCGAAAACTATTCACTGCCTGACGAGATTCGAGGATGGGAGACCTCGACACTCGACGGCGCAGCGTCTCGGCCGGTTTCTCGACTGGACGACGGGTTCGTCTCCTCGCTGTCGCCGTTCGCGCCGCCGGCATCGGCGGGTGGGTCGTCTGTGCGGTCGACGGCAGCGTCCGCGTCGACGTCGACACTCGTGCGTTCGTGAGAAGATCCGGTGTCTCGCGATGGCACCGTCTCGTCAGTTCGACTCCGGCGCGAGAATCTGATTGTTCAGCGTCTCGCCGGTGTCGAGTCGTTCGACGTTCCCAGCGACGATGTCTGCGAGGCGTTCCCAGTGGCGCGGTGTGTGGCCCCCCGTGTGCGGCGTGATGAGGCAGTTTTCGAGGTTCCAGAGCGGATGGTCGGCCGGGAGCGGTTCGGGGTCCGTCACGTCGAGTGCCGCCCCACGGATCGTGTTCGACCGCAGTGCGGAGACGAGCGCGTCAGTTTCGACGATGGCCCCGCGTGCAGCGTTGACGAGAATGGCGTCCGTCGGCATCGTCGCGAACTCCGATGCCCCGACGAGGCCGCGCGTCATCTCGTTGAGCGGACAGGCCACGACGACGTACTCACTTCGCGAGAAGGCGTCGTGGATGGCGTCTTCCTCGAAGCCGACGACTTCGTCCGTTGGACCGCCTTTCTTCGGCGTGTATCGAACTCCGATGGTCTCGACCTCGAAGCCCTGGAGACGCTGGACGACGGCCTTCCCGATGGAGCCGAGACCGACGACCGTGACGGTGCTGTCGGTGAGTTCACCCGACTGGAAGTGTCGCCACTCGTGGTTCTGCTTGCGTCGCCACCCCTCGTGGAGGCGGCGTGCGAAGACGAGCACGTTGCCAATCACTTGCTCGGCGATACCGGGTGCGTGGATGCCGCCAGCGTTCGTCACGGTGATACCACGCTCTGCGAACGCGTCCAGCGGGACGTGGTCGGTTCCGGCGAACGTGCACGCGAACAGTTCGAGTCGGTCGGCGTGTGCGAGCAGGTCTTCGTCGACCGTGATACCGGTGACGACCCGTGCGTCGGCGACGAGGTCGCGTTCCTGTTTCGGCGTTCGGGCGAGCGCGATCGACCGGTCGGGCAGGCGTTGGCGCAATTCCTGGGCGTACGATTCCATCGAGAGTCCTTCCGTCCCTTCGCGCAGGACGACGATATCGGGGTTCTCACTCATTCTCTCACCACCGCGTCGGTTGACGCGAATCGATGGTCGAACGATTGTGACTGTCTAACTTAGTCCTTTATGTACCCGATGTCAACGGAAAGCGTTTACAATTAAGTGGATGGGACGTGTCAGTACCACACATGGCCGAGTCAGTACGAGACCGACTATCCGAGGTACGACGTGAGTTCCATCGGTATCCGGAACCAGCGTGGCGTGAGTTCTACACGACGTACCGACTCGTCGAAGAACTGCACGATATTGGCGTCGACGACCTCGCCGTCGGAACCGAGGTGTACGACAGCGACGATCGCATGGCTGTCCCCGAGGCCGACGATGTCGCCAGGTGGTACGACCTGGCACTCGACCGCGGCGCAGACTCCAATATCCTCGACCGGATGGCGGGTGGAAACACGGGCGTCGTCGCCGTCCTCGACCGGGGTTCCGGGCCGACGGTCGGCCTCCGGGTCGACATCGACGCCCTGTTCATCGAGGAATCGACGGCAGACGACCACGCACCCGTGGCCGAGGGATTCCGGTCGGAAGGAGACGGGACGATGCACGCCTGCGGACACGACGCCCACATGACGTGGGGACTCGCCACCCTCGAAGCCATCAAAGACAGCGACTTCGAAGGGAAACTCGTCGTCTTCTTCCAGCCCGCCGAGGAGGTGTCTGGTGGCGGCCATCCGATGGCCGAGAGTCGGTTCGCCGACGACATCGACTATCTCTTCGCCGTCCACGTCGGTCTCGACCACCCGACGGGCGAGGTCGTCGCCGGCATCGAGCGTCCGCTCGCCATGTGCCACGTCGACGTGACCTTCGAGGGGACGTCGGCACACGCGGGGAAAGCGCCCGAGGAGGGTGACAACGCGATGCAAGCGCTCGGAACCGCCATCCAGAACGCCTACGCCATCCCCCGTCACTCGGACGGGATGACTCGCGTGAACCTCGGGAAGGCGGAAGCGGGTACTGCGAGCAACGTCATCGCCGAGCGGGCACACGTCGTGGCAGAAGCCCGCGGTGAGACGACCGAACTCAAGGAGTACATGAAATCTCGTCTGACGAAGACACTCGAATCCGCCGCCGAGATGCACGGCTGTGACGTGGATATCGACGTCGTGAGCGAATCCCCTCGTGCCGATAGCGATCCCGAACTCGTCGACGTCGTAGCGAACGTCGCTCGCGACGTCGATGGGGTGGAATCGGTCGTTCCGACTGCGGACTTCGGGGCGAGCGAGGATGCCACGTTCCTGATGGAGCGAGTGCAGGAGGAAGGCGGCCTCGCCACGTACCTCATCGTCGGCACCGACCACCCGACGAGTCACCACACGCCGACGTTCGACGTGGACGAGCGGAGCCTCGGCGTCGGCGTCGACGTGCTGACGAAGTCGATACTGTCCGTCGCGGCGGACGAGTCATGAGTTTCGAGCAGACGAACGGGGAGTCTCCGACCGCCGCCGAGGTCGTCATCGGTGTCGACGTGGAAGCGGCCCGAGACCGTCTCGAAGCGGTGGTTCGTCGGACGACCATCGACCGCTCCACGGCGTTCGCTCGCGGGATGGTGTCGGTGGGACACGAATCGGGGACCACGCAGGGAACCGGGAAAGTAGAGCCGCAGTGTGTCCGACGCGATGGGCCCAGTTATCACCAGCCGCTAGCGTACAGCGACGAACGGTTCACGCCGCCTCGATGGCGTCGTTCAAGATGCCCATGCCGAGTTCGATCTCGCGCTCGGTCGAATCCAGCGGCGGGAGCAGGCGGATTGTCTTTGCGCCACAACCGAGGGTGAGCATCCCGCGTTTCAAGGCTTCTTCGACGACCGAATCGCGTCTTTCTGCCGTATCCAACTCGACGGCGAGCATCAACCCTCTCCCGCGAACGTCGTCGACGTGCGGGGAGGCGGCGTCCCGGAGCAGTTCTTTGGCCTGGTGGCCGCGTTCCGTCGCGTTGGCGAGCAAGTCGTACTCCTCGATAGCTTCCAGCGTGAACAAGCCCTGCATCGACGAGAGGAGGTCGCCACCGCCGAACGTCGAACCCAGGCGATTCTCCTCCGTCGGGAAGAGGTCCGACCGCGAGATGGTCGCGCCGACCCGGAGTGCTTTCGCGCTGGCGATGACGTCGGGTTCGATGGGGTAGTGGTCCGACGCCCACATCTCGCCAGTTCGACCGACTCCCGATTGAATCTCGTCGACGACGAGCGGGATGTCGTACATTTCGCAGACGTCGCCCACTTCGGTAACGAAATCGGTGCTCGGAAACCGATAGCCGCCGACCCCCTGTATCGGTTCGACGACGACGAAGGCGACCTCGTCGGGGTTGACGTGACCACCTTCGGGTTGGAGGGAGTTCCGGAGCTGTGAGCCGTCTTCGGTGAAGAATCCACAGTCGCAGGTTTCGGTGGCGCTGTCGCGGTCCTCACAGAACGGAACCGTTCGTACCCCCGCGATTTCAGGGTAGTGGCGCGTGTACACCTCGTTCGAGCGAGTGATGGAGAGGGTACCGAGTGTGCGACCGTGGAAGCTTCCGTCGAACGTGTAGGCGTACTTGGCGGGAGGGTTGTGGTCGTGGGTGATCTTCATCGCGTTCTCCATGGCCTCGGCTCCGGAGTTCGAGAGGAAGACGGTGTCCATTCCGTACTGGTTGGAGACGTCGACGAGCTTCTCGATGAGGTGGCTGGACGCCGGAAATTCGGCGGACTTCGGGTCGTCGCCTGCGCCGAAGTACATGTCTTGCCCGGCGACCTTCATCGGTTCGACGAGCGAGAACTCCCGCAGTTTGGAGAGGAGCTTCTCGTTGTTGTATCCGAGCGGTGCCGCACCGATATGACAGGTAAAATCGAGGAGGACGTTACCGTCGACGTCAGAGACGAACGGCCCGTCCGCCTCGCCCGTCACGTCCCAGACGAAATCGTGAGAGAATTCACTCGGTGCCGCGTGTTCGTGGTGGAAATCGATCCACTTCCGCGCGTTCGGCCCAGGAAACGCGCCCATGTTTGGTTCTGCCGTGTCCCTGTCCATACACAAAGTTCGTATATGCCGTTATTAAAACTTGTTATCGCACGTGTGAGGGAGGGCGACTTTCGCCGGTCAGTCGTCGTCAGGGGCCGTGGATTGCCTGGCGGACCCCGGTTGCTCGGCGGCGTCGGGCGGGCCGACGAGCGTGGTCTGGTCTTGGAGCAGCACGCGACCGTGCTTCGAACTGAACTCTTTGATGAGTCCGAGCATCGCGACGAAGCAGACGAAGGCGAACGGGGTACCCGTGATGATGGCCGCCTGCTGGAGCGTGTCGATGGCCCCGCCGCCGATCGTCATGAGGATGGCGGCGGTCATCCCCAGGACGACGCCCCAAAAGACTCGGTTGATGTTCGACGGACGGGCCTTCCCGCCGGTGGTCATCATCGACACCGCGAGCGTCGACGAGTCCGCCGACGTGATGAAGAACGTCGTCACGAGCAACATGAACGCCAGCATGAACACCGTCCCGAGGGGGAACGCGTCGAAGAGGATGAAGCCGGAGGCCTCCGCGCCTGGTGGGGTGTCGGCAAGCACCGGGCCGAAGTTAGCGATGCCGTTGTGCTGGGCCCAGACCGCGGAGCCGCCGACGACGGTGAACCACGGGATGGTCGCCGCCGAGGTTGCAACGATTCCTGTGAATGCGACCTCGCGAACGGTCCGACCCTTCGAGATGCGCGCGATGAACAGTCCGGCGAACGGCGACCACGAGAGCGCCCACGCCCAGTAGAACACCGTCCAACTGTTGGCCCACTCCGTTCCGCCATCGACGCCGGCCCCGGTGAAGAGGCTCATCGAGACGAAGTCGGTGATCATACCGCCGACAGCCTGCGTCCCGAGCAGCATGAGGAACACCGACGGGCCGACGATGAACGTCGCGATCAGCAGGAGCATGAACAGTACCATGTTGAAGTTCGAGAGCCGTCGGATACCGCGGTTGACCCCGAGTACCATCGAGACGGTGAACAGTAGCGTCATCACCGTTACGACGACGATAACGCCGAGGTCGCCGAGGTTGATTCCCCACTGGAAGTTGAGTCCGGAGATGAACTGGCTCCCGATGAACCCGAGTGACGTCGCCACGCCCCCGATGGTCGCGAACACCGCGATGATGTCGATGAACTTCGCGAGCGGACCGTCGAGGTTGTCTCTGCCGAGAACCGGCGTGAGCGCCGAGGAGACCCTGAGCGGGACGTCCTCGTAGTTGTACGCGAAGTAACCGATGGCGATGCCCATGATGGTGAAGACGGCCAATTGCGGGAGCGCCCAGTGGAAGAGCGTCTGCTGGACCGCGATGGTCATCGCCTCGGCCGACCGCGCCTGAACGTCGAACAAGGGCGAGGGGTTGTCGTAGTAGAACAACGCCTCCGTCGGGCCCCAGAAGACGACGCCAGCGGCGAATCCCGCCGAGTACAGCATCGCGAAAAACGACAGGAAGCTGTACTCCGGCGGTCCGTCACCGAACTTGATCTTGCCCCAGGGGCCGACTATCAAATACAGCAGGAAGACGACGACAAGGAAGACGATTAGTAGTAGCGCCCAGTTGAGATACTGATTCATTGCGCCGTTAGCCATGTTAAGACCGTCTTTGACCGTGCTAGGGCTGATGAAATACAGGGCAATCAGGCCGACCGTCAGACCAGCCCCAAAGAGGAAGACGAGCGGGTCGAGTTCTTCGCGGAAGCGACCGACCGCACCTGGGCCGTCAGAGTTGCTCACGCGAAACCACCTGTCTCGGGACTGTGAAACGTCGAATATGTCGCAGTGAGATCGTTCGAGCGCCTCTGGTATTGGCCACTGAGACGTTCTCTCGATGGTATCCCCGTCCGTCTGAACCGTCCGCGTCTATGTATGCTGTCGTTCATGGATGCGCCCTCACACCGTGTGGTTTGGTGCCGTGCATCAAACCAATCGTCAAATATCTTGATAAATGTTACGACTATTGAATCCTGTGGATACAATATACGTTTACAAAATTTGTCTCGGAACGTTATCTGTTTTTGTCTATGAACGTTATCTGTGTATTTTCACACGAGTAACATACCGTGTCACAGTTTCGCCAGATGAGCTGTCGTGGTGGGGGACTATGAGGGGATTTTTACCCGAGAATATCGGTAACAGAGCTGGATTCGAGTCCACCGGGTACGGTCGGAGAACTCGGTTCGTCGTTCTTCTGTCAGTCGGCAGATCCGCCCAGCGAGTCGGTCGGCCTGTGTTTCGACTTACTCGTACGGCGACCGATTTTGGAACTTCGCAACCCTTAATTCCAGCCATACACAAAATCTGTGTATGAGTGATCAGTCCGACACTGAGTCCCCAAACACCCTCACTTACTCCGCGGATCGTGACCGAGGTATCCTCACACCGAGCGACAGGGAGTACCTCATCGGCCGAAAGTCCGATTACACCGAACACTCGAAGAAACAGAAACGAAATCGGATTCGTCGTCGCGTCCGCAACGCCATCCTCGATTTCACCATTCTCTTCGAGCACCTCGAAGACCGCGACCGGGAGACCGTCTTCAACCCCGACGACGAGGCACGAGACGCCTACACGCAGGGAATCACCGACATGCTCGCGTTCCTCCACCTCGGCACGATGGGGTACTACACTCCGTTCAAGGATATGCTCGCCGAGGGCGTCAACAAGGCTGAACAAGAATTAGCCGGGTCGGACTATCGCATGGTTACCGTCGATTTCAACGTCGACCCGGTCGGCCGGATCGACGTGGACGAGGTAATCGACAAACTCGAATTCGGCGACTTCGAGGAGATCACCGACGAGGAACTCCGTGCGTTCGTCCGTCTCCTCGCCGAATCCGAGGACTTCTCGGCGACCTCCATGCGTTCGGAGATGAAAGAGCAGATGAGCGAGCTCATCGAGAAGGTCAGCGCCGCGGAGGAACAGCGCGACCAGCGCGTCGAAGAACTGAACGACTGATATTTTCTCTCGGGACCACCAGCCCAGATACGCCACTGTGACCATCTCGACGTGAACGTCCCCGGGAGGGACGACTTCGACGCAGATGCTCGCAGGTGGACCCCTGAAACCGGGCTCCGTCGACTTCGACAACGGTGGCGACTTGGTCCAGCACCTGGTCGGTCGTGCCTGGACGTCGGTTTCGACGGCGTCATCCAAGTGTATCTACATCTTACCGGAGCCTTACCCTGTCGGTCAGACGAGGCCCAGCAGTTCGTCGACGTGGCGTTTCCCGAGAGCGATCGAGTCGTAGTCTTCGGTGCCGATCTCGAGCGTCGCCGTCCCCGACCAGTTTGCGTCGGATAGCCCCGTCAACACCGTCTCGAAGTCGATGCGACCCATCCCGACCGGCAAGTGTTCGTCGTCGTCACTACGGGTATCGACCAGGTGGATATGTTCGATTCGATCGGTGTACTCGCGGACGAACTGGGCCATCCCGGTCTCGTCCATTCCGGCGAGGAGCGCGTGACTGGTGTCGAGTGTCATCGATGCGTCGGGGTACCGCGCCAGCAGTTCCGGAAACGACGTCACGTCGTAGTAACTGGACACGACGTTCTCGACACACGGGTTCAAGCCACGCTCCAGGGCTGCGGGAATCAAATCATCCAGTCCCGCGTGGACGAACTCACGACGTTCGTCGGCGGTCCAGCCGAGATTCCACGCATCCGAGGAAGGATGAAACACGACCGTTTCGGCTCCGAGGTCGGTCGCGAGGTCCATTCCCGCCGTGAGTTCGGCGACTGCACCCTTCCCGAACGGGCGTAAATGGCGACCCAGCGTCGACGGTAAACGGGAGGTGGACGACGATGTCGACGCCGGAGTCGATGAGGATGGTTCGCATCGATTCACGTCGGTCGACGATTCGTTCGCGCGCGTACGGGCCGTCGAGTAACAACTCCACGAGTTCAAACCCCTCGCTCGCGGCCCACTCGACGGCTTCCTCGAACACCATGCCGAGGCCGACGGTAAAGCCGAGGTCGATGTCGACGTCCCGTCCACGCTCGGCGTCACTGGCCGTCATGGAAACTACACCTTTCGGTTCGAGTGAATATGGCTTTCGATTTCTTCCCACAGAGCCGAGCTATCGGGTCGGGGTCAGGAGTCTGGGCGGCAACACCGCCGGGTTCGGACCGTCGTGACCGCCCCCTCGATTACGACTGTTCTACTACGAGGAGTGTCTGGTGACGGTCACATCGAATCAGACGGTCGTAGTCGACCCGCTCGACGCGGTGACGGTGGGGAGTCACGAACCGGGTGACGATTGATACTCCTTTCCCATACCAGCGGTCGGTTTGCGTCGGAAAATTCGCCACGCTCGAAGCACACTCGATAGTATTCGAAGGTGCAATCGGTTCACTCGTGTTCTATCTCCTCTATGCTCGCTCGCCAGTAGCTAACGTCACCGTCGGGTAGATTCCACGCCACTTCGGCGTCTATCGGGATGCGCATCCCGTTTCGAACCTGGTAGTTTCGAAAGTAGCCGGTCCACGGTTCGAAGCTGTCGTCCTCCTGTCTGTACCGGCCCTCGGCGAACACGCGTTCTACTTCGTCCCGGTCGTCGAAATGAAACACGAGGGAAGCGGTGTTGCCGTCGTGTTCTATCATCGCCCTGGCCGATTGGTCGTCGATTGGCTTCCACTCGACCCCTTCGTCCGGAAGGAGGGCGGTCGGAAACCAGACGCTCTCGCCGAGGTATCGTAGCAACTCACCTTCGTCCATCTCCGGACTCGGCTCGACATCGGCGACGGGAATCGTCGATAGAAGTTTCGCGTGTAACGAGCCACTGCCGGCTTTGTACGCGTCGACGACGCGAGTCGGAACGAACGGCATCATTTCGATTTCGGCGTCCCAGACGAATCCCGGCGGGTCGACGGTGAAGTGTTGGGTCGCTTCGAGTGGTTTCCACGCACCAGTCGCACCGCCCAGTCGAAACTCTCCGCGCTGGTGTAACCGAACGGCTCGTACGTACGGTTGCCCTTCCTCGAGGACGGTCTGGAAATACCGCTGTACCGGTTCGGGAAGCCCCTCTAGCGAGTCTTTCGAGAACTCTCGCTCCGGATGAGAAGCAGCATCCGAGAGGAGTTCACCGACGAGTCTGGTGTTTTTCCTTTCGAGACGAATCCTCCCCAGGAAGACCGCAGCGAAGACGCCGACTACGAATACTCCGACACCCCGAAGAAAACGTTTGAACCGCATGGGTCGTCTTTTCGTTCAGATTCACATCAATGTTGGCGTCGTTTGGACGGGCCGAGAGACGGGGTTTCGGATCGATCTTGGTCTCCACGTTGCGCTTCGACCGGGCCGAACGGGTATCCCACCGGTGATGAAAACGGTCGTACCGTGGACCGATCGTCTTCAGCCGAGAATATACTCGAGTGACGGATATCTCTCGATGAGTGGCTGGCCATCGACTTCGAACCGTTCGACGTAGGTGTCGAGACCGAGAATGCGGCCCGCTCCAAACGCAGCGACGGAGAGAAACACCAACAAGTACATGAAGTCACTGTTGATTAACCCGTGGGCCATGTCCCAGTTGCCGAAGTAGAACATGAGCATCATGAGCGCGCCGAAAAACGACGCGAGGCGGGTCAAGAACCCGACCATGAGACCGAGGCCGATCGCCGCTTCACCCCACGGGACGGCGACGTTCACGAAGTCCACGAACCACGGAGTCTGACTCATCCAGAGAAACAGGCCTTCCAGCGGATTTCCGTTCGTCGCTGCGACGTTCGCGAGATATCCCTGTGCTTCGAAGCTGGAGATGATTTTCTCGACACCCGAATAGAAGAACGCGAAACCGATTACGAGACGCAACGCGAGGACGAACCACGCGCTGAGGGGGTGGGCTCGTCCGTCGACACTCACGCTACCGATTCTCGATCGAAATTCGTTGTAATGCGTTTGCGTATCTACCATCGTCTTATCCTCGGATACCCTATTCTTGCAAGATACAAGTCCGGACTGCTTGATTGTTCAAGGGACGCCGAACTCGAATTTCACAATCCAACAACGGTCGAATCGAGGGTGGGTTCTCGTGCGCAGACGGCAGTGACGCTGTGACTCCCTCGTCGAGAATGCCGTTCAATCGTCTGCCGATTCTGCCTGCACGTCCCCTTCCTCGGTAGCTTTCCATCGAAGGGTAATCGCCCACTGCTTCGTGTCGTCTTCCACCGACGAGTGTTCGACCAGTTCCACGTCTCCGGCGGGACGAGGATGGTCGACCTCGTCGCTGGCGGTACGCGCCGAACGCACCCCCTCGTAGCGACCACACAACTCCTCGCGTAGCTCTCGAAGGTAGTCGGCGAGTTCGTCACGATTCAACGACGCCGTCTCTTCGGTGTCGAAACTGGTCGCGTCCCGCCCGACACCACCCGGTGACCCCGAACTGTGGTCACCGACGACGGCGTTGATTACTGCACCGAGCAGAAGCACGAGCCCCGAGAAGTAGAGGTAGGTGACGATGACGATGATGCTTCCGAGAAAGCTTCCCGAACCGGGGTCTTTGAGGAGGAGGTAGACCTGGAACAGTCCCTGGAGCGCGGCCCATCCGACTGCAGCGAAGACCACTCCCGGGAGAACGTCACCCGTCTGGACGTCCGCGTCGGGAAACCGATAGTAGATGGGGAAGAACGCGACCACGAGTCCGAGGACGAGAACGACGGGGGTCAGATAGCCGATGAAGGAGATGGTGTTCGAGAACCACGCGAAGACAGCACTGACGCCGACCGTCGCCACGATGGCGACGATGAGCGAACCGAGGACGACGAGGCTATCTACGACCTGGTCGAGAAACGAGTTTTTCGTTTCGGTTTCGTAAATCTCGGAGAAGGCAGTGTCGAGGCCGCGGAATATCTTGAGCGTCCCCCAGACCAGAACGACGAGTCCGACGAACGAGACGCTCGTGGCCGACGAACTCTCGCGGAAGATGTCTCGGACGACGTTCGCTATCGGACCCGGGAGCCATCTGCCAGCAACCGTAGCGATGCGCGCTTCGAGTCCGCCGCCGAAGACAGAGACGACGAAGAGGAGTAACAAGAGCAGGGGGGCGAGCGAGACGAACGCGTTGTACGCGATACCCGCCGCCATGAACGTCACGTTCTTCTCGGAAAAATCTGAGACCACGCGCTTTGCGAGCGCCCAGAGCGTACCAAGAGCGACCATGGACTCGATTCGACGGCCAGATTTGAAATCGCTGTGGCTAGCCGCCGGAAGCGCGTCGGTGACCGGTCGCTCGCACTCGTACAGAACCGACGTCTCCGACGAAAACTTTCGAGTCCGTCGACAGATTCGTCGGGCAAAAGAGTTAGCGTCTCGCGTTACAAATGGAGGGCCGATGTCCGAAGCCCGGAGCGAACTACGACAGGAACTCAGCGAGCTACAAGCTATCCAGGGGGTCGATTCCGAAACGCGAGAACTCATCGGGATTCTCAGCCAGACGATTCACACCCTCGGTGCGGAAATCGACGACCTTCAACAGCGCGTCGAAGAGCTAGAGGACGCGTTCGACGCGGACGAACGGCGAAAACGAACGTGGTATTCGGAGCGCCAGCAGCGAGAGTGAGTGGGGTCCGTTCCCCGAAGTCGAGTGCACGGAACCACCTCACCTCTCGCCGTCGTCTAGTAGAGCCGTCTACCCCGGTCCGTGATGGGACGGCTAAACTGTTTTCTATTACCGTACCGTACCATTGCTATGGTATCCCTTCGCTGGGTGCAGATGCCCGAGGGAGAACTGAACGAGTTTCTCGGCACCGGTGGCACGGGCGTCATCTCGTTTTCGACGCAGTCCGACGACCCGCCGTTTACGATTCCGGTGTCGTACGGCTACTACCCGGACACGAAATGTTTTTACTTCAGACTCGGATTCCCTCCCGACAGTGGGAAAGCAGCGGTCGTCGACAATCCGGTCGCCTTCGTCACACACGACCAGACACCGGAGGGGTGGCGAAGCGTCATCGCCACGGGCAAACTCGAAGAGGTGACCGACCTGCCGTACGACTCTGCGGCGGTCCAACGGATGTGGGCGGTGCAGATTCCGGTCGTCGACATTTTCGAACGTTCTCCGGACGAAGTCACGTTCCGGCACTTTCGTCTCGTCCCCGACAATCTGACGGGTCGGAAGGAGGTCGCGTCCGACGACTGACCGCTCGTGGTCTGCCTTCGGTCGTCGTCGAGAGAGCGTGTCCAGTTCGTTCACCAGAAAATATTTAAAATCTAACGGGAATAGCTATGCATGGGTCCCAATTTTCACGTCGTGGTCTGCTCGCTCTCGGTGCTGGCGGTCTAACTGCGTTGGCGGGGTGTCAATCCTTGTCGGCGTTCGATTCCAAGGTTCCCGTTCAGATTCACGTATTAAATACGACCGACGAAAATCTCAACGTGTGGGTACAGCTCACGAATTCCGGCGAGGGCGATGACTCCGTTGGAAAATCGCTCCCGATGGAGCCGGGAATGGTCGAGAGACTCTCTGTGAGGGTACCGAAGGCGACGTACCGACTGCGGGTCGCCCTCGACGGGGTGACCCCTGCGGTGGAACGAACCGTGCGGTGGGAAATCACCGGACGGGACTGTGCGAAGAACAGCTATGCGACGTTCGTCTCCGCCGAGACGGGATCCGACCTCCGGTTGCTCGCACAGGACTGTGACCATACGTGAATTCAAGTCAACCGAACACAACACGAACAACGTCCCATTGTACCCGGCACACGATTTGCGGATGCTGATAAATTCGCGGTGGGAACTTATCACTCACGACGCGTCTTGACCGCGGTCCCCGAGAGGTTGACCCACAGCATGCCCTCTGCCATCTCCTCGTAGTCGAACGTGGCACCGACGACGGCGTCGGCACCGAGTTCTTCGGCCTCTGCTCGAAGGTCGTTCATCGCTTCCTTGCGACCACTCTCGATTTTCTTCTCGTAGGACCCACTCCGACCGCCGACGACGTCTCGAATCCCCGCAGCGAGGTCGCTCACGACGTTCGCGCCGATGACCGCCTCTCCCGAGATGACGCCGAGGTACTCCGTCACGTCCCTGCCCTCGAGACTGTCCGTCGTCGTGATGGTGATTTCTGCCATACAGGCAAGTGTGCGTTCGGACCGGATATATTTTTTCGGCGGCGACGGTACTGACTCAGCGTCCCTCGACACCTCCCGGCAGTTGGAACTTCCACGGCCGAAATATCGGCTGTTCGAGCACCAACTTGGGGAAAAATAGATTCCCAGGAACCGAGAACGACGGGTGAAATTTACGAAGTTCAACAACCTACTACGTAGTAATGACTAAAATCAACAATTATTCGGGACGGGTCGAATTCGACGGCCACGAAGATGCAGTCATTCGTCGTCCACCAGGCCTCTCCGACGCGCGTCGGTATCAATTGCAGAGCGAACGACTGACGGAGGGGTGTGGCCGATGAGTCGCAAGGTCGACCACCGTCCGTTCGACACCCTCCAGCAACGGATGGAGATCCCGCTACTGTGGGCGCTCACGATCGTCGCGGTACTCATCGTCGGTGTCTTCGCCGCTACGTGGCTCGCAGGTAGCTCCCTCTGGATGGTCGGGGTCTCCACGCTTGCCGCGGCGTTCCTCGCGCCCATCGGACTGGCGATCCTCGGGACGGCTCTCCGATACCGTCTGTTCGATATCGTCGCCCACGTCGTACTCGGACTGTCGGCACTGTTCGTCGCCCTCCTCGTCACGTTGCTCAGTGCGGCGGAAGGGGCACTCACGTTATCGCCAGGCACCCTCGTGGTCGGCACCATCTGGGTCATCGGGATAGCACTGGTGCTGGCCGGGGTCTTCGTCTTCGTGGATGCCCCTCGGCGGCTTCGCCTCGTCGCCACGCTCGGACTCGGAGTTACGGCAGTCTGGGGGCTGATCGTCGCCGTCATCGTCGGCGAACTCGTCGTCGATATCGTCTTCGTGGGTGTCGACGAATCGCTCGTCCAAGACCTCCGCGACGACCTCGTTCCGATCCTCGCGGTCTTCGTTTCACTCGTCGTCTTGCCGTCGCTCGTCTTCGTTCGAGACCTCCAGGAGTCTCGAAAACGAAGCTCGAACGAGTGCTAACCGTCGCGACGACGTCGATATCGACCCTGCGTTCCTGAATTGCAGCTCGGCGAGGCGTCGATAGCGGACTGGGTCCGGATGACGGACGACATCGACGAATCGTGCCAGGCACAAATCGAGTATCTAAACGCCCATCCGTTCGTTCCATACGGTCACAGTTCACGGATACGTCTACGAAGTCGAAAGCGGTGCACTCCGCCGACCTGACGAGCGCATCGTCGAACGAATCGATACCCGAGCCTCTAACTGCGGGTCCATCGTCGAAGGATCGTCTCGACGCTTTTGGCTGTCAGAGTGTCTCGCTGTCGACTGCCATCTCTCCACCGGTGTCACAGTACCCGGTGTACAGCCGTTCATCTAGGCATTGACGCATTCGAAACTTGTTACAGTCAACGGAATGCAACGGGAAAAAAGGGTGGCGCCAGCCTAGTGCTGTCGGTGTCAACGGCACCGACCTGCTTTCCCCTTTTCCACTGGTCGTCATCCTCATCCGATAAAACCGATTTTGCCGATAGAAGATAATTCCCCGACGAATGTAGATTTAGATGTCTGAGAAAAAAGAGTCCATCTCAGAACTCATCCCGACCTACCATCACGGCTATTTGTTGGCCGCTCGATACGTATTTTTACGCTCGCCACGGCTGTATCCGTATGAATCTCCCCGAGGACTGGTCGGCGAACACAGTCCGCGCGAACGGAATCGAGGTGCAGTACTATCGGACGGGCGAGGGACTACCACTGGTCATGGCTTACGGGTTCTACGACAACGGACGGTGCTGGGCACCGCTAGCGGCGGACCTCGCAGACGATTACGACCTGGTGATGTACGACGCCCGCGGCCACGGTCGTTCGGACGCCCCCGAGGCGGGGTACGCAATCGAGGACAGGGTTGACGACCTCGTGGGGCTCGTCGACGCGCTTTCGCTCGTCGACCCGATTCTTCTGGGCCACTCGATGGGCGGGTCGACGGTGGCGTAGACGGCCGCGATTCGTCCTGAGCTCCCGCGTGCCGTCGTCCTCGAAGACCCTGCCGGAATGCGCGGTGACCCCGAAATCGGACCCGGCGAGCGAGCGCGCATGGTTCGTGAAGCCGTCGAGGACAGTGCGAACCGCTCAGTCGAGGTGATAGCGACCGACTATCCCGACCCCGACTCGACCCTCGCACGACGTCTCGCGGTCGCAGATGCCGGGCGACTCGTTCACGTTCCGGAAGCCGGCCACTGCGTGTTCCGCGACCGATATGACGCCGCGTACGCGGAACTGTGTGCGTTCCTTCGGCGCGTCTAGCCGTTCACCGACTCGCCGTCATCCGTATCTGCCCAGTGTGTAACGGCTGAAGCGGGTATCTCTCTCCGAATAACTCCCCAGCACCCTCGGGCCGGACGATTGGCCCCGGGTGAGTCGCCCAGAGCAGTTACGACGTAATTCGCCTAGTTAGGGAGTATGGACCGAACCGAGATGGTCGTTCAGGCAGCGACGGACGGTGCAGCGTTCGCCCGTCGGCAGTTTCGGACCGACCTCGACGTTTCGACGAAAGACACCAGGATGGACTACGTGACCGACGCCGACAGACAAACGCAACGTCGGGTCATCGAGACGATTACGGACGAATTTCCGGACGATACCATCGTCGGAGAGGAGGAAGATGCCGAAAAGGAGATTCCCGAGAACGGTGACTGCTGGGTGATAGACCCCATCGACGGGACGACGAACTTCGTTCGTGGAATCCCGCTGTGGACAACGAGCGTCGCGGCCGTCCGGGATACGGAACCGGTCGCGGCGGCGAACGTCTTACCCGTTCTCGACGAGACGTACGTAGCGAACGCCGACGACGTTCACAGAAACGGTGAGGCGATTACGGTCAGCGAGACGAACTCGCTCGACGTCGGAGTGGTCGCACCTATACTTCGATATGGGGGCGCGAACCGAGACGAGTTCACCAGTGTCGTGAGCGAACTGTCGGCGGTCTTCGGGGACATGAGGCGGTTCGGCTCCGCTCAGGCGACGCTCTCGCTGGTTGCGCGTGGTGCCCTCGATGCGACCGTCGGCGTCGTCGAACCCCACTCGTGGGATACGGTGGCCGGTGCACACATGGTCGACCAGGCAGGGGGTCGGGTAACCGACGTTTTCGGTGCGGCGTGGACACCATCGAGTACGGGAATCATCGCGACCAACGGCACACTGCACGCAGACGTTTGTACGGCGGTTCAGCGAGTGCTCGAAACGGCGTGAACCTCCGACGGAATCGGTACGCGGCAAACGAGAAGTGGTATCGAGGGGGTGGTTAGCGTTCGCCCCGGTGGTCGACTTCGCGGGTCACACGTCCACCAGCGTCGGCGACCGACGCTTCGTTAGCGGTCACGAAGTGTAAACCACCAGTCGTAGTACTCGTAGTCTTTCTCCTCGGCTTCCTCCCTGCGGGCGTCTGCACCGATGACGTCGCCCGGCGGCGGGAGGAGGACTTTGTCGCCGTGAAGTTCGTTGTTCGGCCAGTTGGCAGGCGTCGCGACGCCGTCCTCGTCGGACGTCACGAGTGCGCGGATGGACCGGACTATCTCGTCCATGTTCCGTCCGATCTCCATCGGATAGTACAGCATCAGACGGAGGACACCGTCGGGGTCGACGATGAAAACCGAGCGGACGGTGCTGGTGCCCTGTCCGGGGTGAATCATGCCAAGTGCCTTCGCGACGCTGCCAGTGTCGTCGGCGATGATGGGAAAGGTGATTTCGATGTCCAAGTTCTCTTCGATCCACTCGGTCCACTTGATGTGCGAGTGAACGCGGTCGACCGAGAGACCGATGAGGTTCACGCCGAGGTCCTCGAACTCCTCTAGATGTTGCTGGAAGGAGACGAACTCCGTCGTGCAGACAGGGGTGAAATCACCCGGGTGACTGAACAGGACGAACCACTCTCCGTCGTATTCGCCGGGGAGGTCCATCTCACCGTGCGTCGTGTTCACGTGAAGTTCGGGGAACGGGTCTCCGATGAGGGGCATCTGCGTTGTAGATGTTTCTTCCATGGTTTTACCACAGTATTGACTACGTTCTACAATACTATAACCGTTCGTCTTCGATGGTGACCCAGAGCGGTGCACACCTCATAATCGTGACTGCCGGTGCGCGACCGGTGGAAAAATGGTCGGCTGTAGTTAGCTCTCGAGTGTCGCGTCGAGCGTGATTTCGGGACCGGCCAGCGCTTTCGAGACCGGACAATTTTCTTTCGCCCGCTGGGCGAGGTCGTCGAAGGTTTCCTGGTCGACGTCGGGGATTGCGGCCTCCAGTGTCAGGTCGATGCGCGGAATCTCGAACCCGCCACCGTCGGCTTGTTCGAGGTGGACGTCCGCCGAAGTGTGGAGCCGGTCGGGCGTGTACCCCTCTTCTTCGAGGAACGCCGTCAACTGCATCGAGAAACACCCCGAGTGGGCTGCCCCGATGAGTTCTTCGGGATTCGTCCCCGGCTCGTCTTCGAAGCGGGTCGGGAATCGGAAGGTCCCCTCTATCTGTCCGCTTTCGGTCTCGAAGTCGCCACTCCCGTCTTTTCCACCTTGCCACGTCGTCTCGGCTTGTCTCTTGGTCATTCCAGGTGTCGATACGCTCGCCAGCCGTATGGAAATACTGGCCCCGAAACGACGGTCCGCGCCAGTCGGCGACGGACACGTCGGCTCGTATCGCTGGAGACACAAAGTCACCGCATCGTGTCGGTAGCTCGGCTCTTCATTTCGACCTGGGACGAGTAGACAGACGCGTCTGTCAGACCACGGGCGTTAATTCCCTCCCACGGATCGGTTCGGATGGTAAAGCATGACCGGTGACCGATTTATTCGGGGGTTCCCCGAATTCAACCACGTCGCTTGACATTGGAGACGTACAGCTTCTCGATACGACGCTACGTGACGGAGAGCAAGCGCCAGGGGTGTCGCTTTCACCCGAAGAGAAAGCAGAGATAGCCACTGCACTCGACGCGGCCAACGTCGCCATCGTCGAAGCAGGGAGCGCGTGTACGAGCGAGAGTGAACGCGATGCGATCAGTCGCGTCACGGACCTCGACCTCAACGCTCGTGTCACGAGTTTCACTCGGGGTGTCCGGACAGATATCGACCGAGCACTCGACTGTGACGTCGACGGTATCAATCTCGTCGTCCCTGCGAGCGACAGGCACATCGAACGGAAAGTCGGGTCGACGCGGGACGACGTCGTCGACACGACGGTCGATCTCGTCGAGTACGCGAACGCACACGGCCTGTGGGTCGAAGTCCTGGGCGAAGACGGGAGCCGTGCAGACGGCGACTTTCTCGAACGACTGCTGGGTACCGCACTGGACGCTGGTGCTGACCGCATCTGTTACTGTGATACCGTCGGCCACGCGGACCCGACCCGGACGTCGGCGATGGTCGGTCGTCTCGCCGACCTCGGGCCGACGAGTACGCACACGCACGACGACCTCGGATTGGCCCTCGCGAACGTCCTCGCGAGCATCGATGCCGGTGCAGACACGGTTCACGCGACGGTCAACGGGGTCGGTGAACGAGCGGGGAACGTCGCACTGGAGGAAGTCGCAATCGCGCTCGACCACGCCTACGACGTCGAGACCGTCGATATGACCGAACTCTACGCGCTCGCACAGACCGTCGAACGTGCGACGAACGTCCCGCTCTCGCCCAACAAGGCCGTCGTCGGAACCAACGCGTTCGCACACGAGAGCGGAATCCACACGGACGGAACGCTCAAAGACGAGGCGATGTACGAACCCTACCCACCGGAGAAAGTGGGTCGGGAGCGTCGCCTCGTGCTCGGCAAGCACTCGGGGCGGGCGAGTGTCCGGGCGGTGCTCGACGACCACGACGTCGACGTCGACGACATCGACCTCACGTCCGTCGTCACACGAGTCCAGGAACGTGCCGAGCGCGAGACTCCCGTCACCGACACGGACGTGCTCGCTATCACCGCAGACGTGCGCACCGAGTAGACCGACCTCCGGGACCGATGTTCGTTCCGGTGGTCGACACCTGCGTTTCGATTTCACCGCCCCTTCGTCCTGACCATCGACTTTTCCCGGGGTCTACAGACCGCCTCCCTCTTGGAGACAGTGAACGAACGATGTCCTTCACGAGCGATTTCGCTGTCGGACCGATTCCACAGAAAATGCGATTCCTCCTCGCCCCGTTCGAAACGGTATGGTTTCTGGGCCGTTCTACATCGGTGGTGAGATCCGATTCCCGCTCATCGTGATAAGATAGTATCTCTCAGACGTGAAATGCCGTTATAACAATGCTTATGTGGGATGATAACGTATATCACATTGACGGCACTGACGTACCTTGTCGCGTAGTGTCTGTCATCCAGGGCTAGTATCCCGTCACCACTACTTTAGGCTGTAGTGTTCAACAAAACCGAAAGTAAGATATTCATATATGTATGGGGGCGGAGATGTTTCTCCCGAATCTGTGTCACGGTCGCTTTTCTCGAGTGCCACGACCGTCCGCTAACGCGGGGAATACGAACCGTTCTAGCTTGTAGCTATCCAAAATCGTGACCTCTACGACTTGTGAACTCCAGGAGCGCCTGTATCGACACGACCGACGACGGTTTCCGTGACTACGTGAAATCGAATCTTTAGTTAGCTTATTTCCCTTTCACCTGCGGAAATCATCTTGGTGTAGACTCTCCCACCATCCGTCTGGCGAAGAAGTCACTCTCCTTTAGCCCTATCGACGACAGATAAGATAAATATTTTGAAATATATTAGAGTCGAATGTGATGGGAGAATTTTCAAATTTGAGATTATACTTCGCTCGTCGACGAGTATTCTTCGTGGTCGTCAGTATTCCAGTTGACAGCGAACATCACGAACGAGCGACGAACCCGTGCAGGAAACAGTTGACTAACTCGGTAGTTGACCGAGAATGACTGTTTGGGTGTCGATGAACACCGTCGACCAACGTCGAATGTCGCCTCCTGCCATCTGTCTAGCGCGTGTCAGCCACTCTGCGTTGCAGCCAGGTGCGCATCGAGCCACCCCGATAGCTGGTGGCGAAGCGCGAGGATTTGAAGCCCCATCGTCCGGTGTCCCGCTGGATACCGAATCGAAGAGACGCCCGACCACTCCGCGAGCAACTCTTCGATTCCGTCTGTGGGAACTTGCCGGTCCCACTGCCCGTAGTTCACTTGGATGGAAGACGAGTCGGGGACGGGTCGTCCGAGCAATCGTGGTGTAATCGGTCGCATCGCCGCTCGAATGTCCGATTCCGTGAATCCGGCGCGCACCGCCTCCCGTCGAACTCCCCGAGCTATCGGTGCCCGTTGTATCGTTTCGAACAGGTCGACGGCTGGAATCGCGAGAACAGCACCGTCCACGTTCGCCATCGTGACCGTCTGTGCGGCGATGTTCCCACCCAGGCTGATGCCGAAGAGATAGATGTCGTCGTATCCCTCCTCTCGAAGCGTGGCCACGAGCGTCCGGACGTCTGCCACTGCCTGAATCATCCCCTCGACGAAACGCGGTACGTCGCCCGAAAGCAGATACTGACCGGAGTATTTGGATTCTGAGGGAGCTCGTCCCATGTGATACGGTTCCGGAAGAGTGAAAAGATGGATCTCTCGACGGAGCAACGGGGTCGAGATGAGACGCTCGGCGGTAAAATCGGGGGCGAACGCTCCGTGCAGCATGATAGCCGCAGCGGACGCAGATTCACGTCCCCCTCCGTGCCACCTGACTCCCCGGACGGTGTCGTTCGCGTCGTGTGGGGACCGAACCGGTGAGTCGAACTCGAAGGGGCGTTCTATTCGGGGAACACCACTCGGCAGGAGACAACTCCACACGGACGGTGAGCGTTCGGTGAGGCCGAAAGAGAGCTCGGTCGGTTCGACGGCCGGATGGACTTCCCGAGGCTCAACCTGCACGAACCGTTCGAGGTCCCTCGATGTGGATTCGACGGGTGCCTGCTCCTGGCGAGACCGAACCCACCCTTCGAGGGAATCCGCAATCGCGTGGATATTCATACTGGGAGTTTACGTACCTGTGTGAAAAAGAAAGTGGGCAGCCATTGTCACGTCCCGTGGTTTTTCACCACCATTGGAATCGACCGTCCCCATCCCCGTCGTCGTCTGTGACTTCGTTCGATTTCGACGATACGCGTGTGCCAACGAAAACCCGTCTCCGACACGCGTGAGAGCGGGGACGTTCTCGCCCGTCGAGAACCGTCGGCACGGCTATGCCTGGTTCACACCATCGTACGCTCGATGAACGACTTGATTAGAACCCGTAGGTCGACGCTCGCCCGCGGCACGGCGGTGGGTGCTGTCACCTTCCTCGTCGGGTACCTCCTCACGTGGATTCTCGCCGGTACGAAGGTCGCACGCCTCGCTTGTCGGCACAGCAGATCCGCGGACCGGAATGAGAGCCGGAATGACCGTCGCCGTCGGCTATCTCGCGGCCGTCGTCCTCGGCCTGCTCGTCGCATCGCAGGCCGGTGTCGCTCCCAGTCCACTCCGCGCCCTCGTCATCGCTGGCGTCGTCTACCCGGTCGCCTTCGCCTCCCTGGGAGGTGCCGCCGTCGGATTGTTTGCGCGCGAGACGTCCGACCGAAGCGGGGAAAGCGTGGCGCGCTAAACCGGTGGCTCTCGTATACCGTCTCCTCTCACTGGGTCCACTCCTCGCATGTTCAGTAGGCGTGTTCACTTGGTATGTTCATTATGTGCATTCACTCTGTGCGTTCATCAGCGGTGGTCGAACGAGGGCGGTGTCTCGTGCCGATTTGGCAGCAGTCGAATCGGCGAAAGAAAGAACAACTCCTGCTAAAAATCTGTGTTAATCGCCAGGAGGTCACTTCTCGGACGAGTATTCGATTGTGATCGTCTTCACGGCGTAGATGTCGTCCCAGTCGCTGTCCTTGTCCATCAGCAACACCGTGAGTTCGATTTCGCCATCCTTGACGTTCGCTTTCTCGAGACCGTCTGGGTGGACGGTGACGGTGTACTCGCCGTTCGTCTTCTGGGTGACGTAGTCTGACCGCTCGATGAGCGTGCCGTTGGTGTCGGTGAACCGGGACCCGTTGTCGAGCGACCCGCCAACGTAGACGAGGAAGTAGGGTTCACCCACCACGTCACCGTGGTCCGCGGGGTCGATATTCTCCATTTGGGTGTCGGCAGTGACCTGCAGGTCGAAATCCGAATACCCGCCATCACTTGCTTCGGTCTCGTCTACGACCGTCACGCTCTCGATTCGTCTACCGTCGTCCGATTCTATCTTGTTCTGTAGCGGCGTGTTCGGCGACTTGGGCTCCGACCACGCCTCTTCCGTGGAAGTCGTTGCAGTGGTCGTGCCGGTGGTAGTCGTGTCGGCGGTAGTCGTGTCGGCGGTAGTCGTGTCGGCGGTAGTCGTGTCGGCGGTAGTCGTGCCGCCAGCGGACGTGGTGACAGTCGTCTGTGTGGTCGTCGTAGCCTTGCCCGACGTGTTGCCAGTGTCACCGCCGAGTGATGCACACCCGGATAACACCAGACAAACGACAAGCACGAGCGATATGGTCGTTCTCGTCATTGATGTACAGATACCTTCGAGTGGACGTCCACGGACGGTCCCAATAAATCTGCACCATTCGTTAATCTATATTTATAATGTAGTATATAATCTATATATCTATGATCGTTATAGTTGTACTTCCAGATATTTTCTAACTTCTATCATGATCTCGATTCGACCGGATACCTCCCGATTCCGGTCTGGTCATCCGAACCTACATTGTCGGGTGAGCGATACGGACGGTCACAAAACGGGTGTTTGAATCTCAGCCTTTCGGTTCGATTTTCCCGGCAAAGGTCTGGGTGACGATGGTGCCGTCTCGTACGATGAACGTGTCAGTCGCGAACTCGTAGTCGTTGTCCGGCGTTTCGCCCTCCCAGACGATGTGTGCGACTTCGTCCTCTATCGTCTGGTGGCGGAGTTCGACCGTCGAACCGGGCTGAGAGAAGTCGGCGAACAGTTCCTCGAACAGTCCCTCGATTTCGTCGCGTCCGTGGTACGTTCCGGTCTCGGTGATGATGACGGACTCCTCGCCGAAGTCCTCCATGACTGCTTCGAGGTTCTGGTCGTCGAACGCTGTTACGTGGTGTTCCAACACGCTTCGTGTCGTGCTCATTGGTACCAACCCCTACGTAAGACTTCGAGAAGCGGGTGTATCAATATTGCCCACGGTTCGCTGCGAGGCCCCTTGGCTCCGACTCCTATAAGCTTGATTCTGTTACGTCGTGAGAATGTTCCCCAACCGTCCTTTCGTGTCATCTGTTAACTCTCCAGCGAAACCATTCGCGAAAATATATTCGTGTTTATACTATATAAAAAACTATAGGTGATAGTATATAGTTGTTGTAATATTAATTATGAAATCAAGACGGGGGTATCTCCGCTTGCTCGGCGCTGGACTCGCGTCTCTCTCTCTCTCTCTTCGGGATGTGCGTCCAGCCAAACGGCTTCCCAACGGGCGACGCCAACGGATACTTCGACGAGTGACACTACCACGACACTCTCCGCAACCGAGTTTTCTGACGTACGCATCGAATCGGTTACCGTCACGCCGGCTGCTGTCTTCGAAGGACGACCGCACCCGGACGTGAGAGCGAAACGAGACCGTCAGTTTCTCCTCGTTCGTTTCGAGTCGACGCCGAACACGCACACCGACCTGACCGAGAATATCGAACTCCTCCTCGGAAACCGACGTACACGCCTGTGCCTGCCGTTTTACACTTCGACCAACCCGCAATCGCGTTCGAACTTCTCAACCCATCGCCGAAAACGGACCGAATCACGCTCACGTTCTGGGACACTCGTGAAATTCCGTGGGAGTTATCTGCCGACCAGCGGCGACGGCTCTCCGATTCCCACGCCCCGCGACTCGTTTCGTTCCGCGTCTCGGACACCGTCACCTCTAACGAACGCATTCGAGCGAACATCTAGCTCTCCAACGAGGGTGTCGCGAGTCGCTTTACTGCCGTCCTCTCGAGCGGTCCAGAACACGAACTCCTCCGAGAATCCATTGCGAGCGATACCGGACTCAGGTTCCAGACCAGCATCGTCCCGACGGAGGGACCTACCAACACCGTCACGCTCGACTACGGGTACGAAACTATCACAAGAGAGGTGACCATCCAGCGCAAGGAGTGACGCACTAGCCGCCGGAAACCCGTTCGAACGTCCCTGCCGATATTCACCACCCACGATGTCATCCACCCGTCGACGATTTGTGCACGCCGCTTCTGTCGCGGCCCTGACTGTCCTCTTCGGTTGCCCGGAGACAGTTCACCGTCCTGTTCGAGTGCTGCGGGCGTCTACGAACTCGATTTGTCGATGTACACTGTTTGGACCGCGTTCAGAAACTACGATGCCGCAACCGACGTCGCGGCGGTGCTCCGTGACCGGGGCTATGGTGTGGTGCGAACACGTGCGTTTCCGTGAATCACGTCTAGGGGCACGTGATTGGAGCGTTCGTCGGTCCCAGGCCACTCGGCCCCCGCCGGCCTTTCGTGGACACGGACCGGATGCTCGGTGTCGTCACGGCTTTTCTTACGAAGGGAGTGTGGAGCGAGTCGGATACGTCTGTTGGCGGATGCTCCACGACTATCACAATGCAAGAAGGGGTGAACCGCGAGCGCGCTGGGCGACGAATCGGCTCGACCGAGGGACGAGAGACGAAGCGCGCGAGAAGGTGGACCGAATCCCTCTCGGGATTTCTCCTCAAAACCGTCCGGAACGTCGGGAGCCACCGTTGCCCCGCACGTACTGATGGCTCTCGAGACCTATCTGTGTTTTATAATATTGTGCTATATTCACACAACTTTTGTAGGTTCGGGTCGTAGTTCGGTCCAGATGAGTGATTCGATGCACAAGTACATGGAACAGGATATCGAGTGTGAACGACTCCTCGAGTGCCTCCACGGCCTGAAAAGCCTCGACGTGGAGTGTTATCTCGTGCTGACGGAGACCGGCGAAGCGATGACAGTCGACGATATCGCGGAACGCGTCGACCGTGAACGCTCGACGGCGTATCGGTCGGTCCAACGACTCTTAGAACACGGTTTCATCCAGAAAGAGCAGGTGAACTACGAACAGGGAAGCTACTACTACGTCTACGAACCGAAGGATACGAGCGAAATCGCGGGTGAAATGCAGCGAATGTTAAACGACTGGTACGCGAAAATGGATGGGTTAATCGGGGAGTTTAGCATGTATTACCAGGAAACCGACCGTGAGAACGGCGACTGACCCCTCGGCGTCGACGACTGGACGCCCCGCGTTTTGTGCACGTTCGCACCACGATACTCTTTCACAGTATTGTGTTATCAATACAAAACTGTTATAACCTCTCGCCCCATAGCAGGTATCGATGACAGAAACTGAATCGGTTCCGACCGAGCCCCAGTACGTCGAAAGTACCGCGGACTTCCAGCAGAAGATCAACGAGAACGAAATCGTCTTCGTGGACTTCTACGCAGACTGGTGTGGTCCGTGCAAGATGCTCGAACCTATCGTGGAGGACCTCGCCGCCGAGACCCCGGCCTCGGTTCTGAAGGTCGACGTCGACCAGCATCAGCAACTCGCCGGGCAGTTCCAGGTTCGCGGTGTCCCGACGACCGTCCTGTTCGTCGACGGCGACGTGGCGGAAACCATGGTGGGCGTCCGGGGGAAAGAACAGTACGTCGGTCTCATCGACCGCGTCGCGAACTGACGAGCGAACCCTCCGTTTTCCCGACTCACGTTCCACGTGAGACGGAGCGACAGAGAACAGTTACCACACGAACCAGACGACAAATCCAACGATAAACCGACGATGACCGAAACAGTGCACTCGAACACGCCCGACGATGGGCCCGTACCGAAGAAACCCGTCCGATTGAACTCCACGACCGACTACGAGGAACTCCTCGCAGAGCACGACCTCGTGCTTCTCGAGTTCTTCACGTCGGGGTGTGGAATCTGCGCTTCGATGGAACCGGTACTCGGTACGGCCGCTCGCGTCGCACCGGGCGTGGTGGCGATGGTGAACGCCGGACTCGTCCCCGAACTCTCCGCCGAGTTCGGCATTCGGAGCGTCCCGACGCTCGTCGTCGTCAAAGAGGGCGAGGAAGTCGGTCGTCTCGACGATGGCTTCCAGAGTGCCGAGACGCTCGTCGAACTCCTCGAAACGCACGCAGAGCAGTAATTCGATTTCCAACAGATTCAATCAATGAGTAACTCAGACATAGCGACGAACGTACACGATATCGTCATCGCAGGCGCGGGTATCGCGGGGCAGACGGCGGCCATCTACGCTGCACGAGCGAACCGGAGTCCCGTCGTCCTCGAAGGCGACGAGCCGGGAGGGCAACTGACGCTGACCACCGACGTAGAGAACTTCCCGGGCTTTCCGGACGGCGTGGGCGGCTTCGAACTCGTCACCCAGATCAAAGAGCAGGCCGCACAGTTCGGCGCGACGTTCAGGTCAGGGAGCATCGTCGAAGCGAACTTCGACGAGCGCCCCTTCGAACTGACGCTCTCGAACGGCGAGACGCTTCGAACCCTGTCGCTCGTGGTCGCGAGTGGCGCGAGTGCCCGCTGGGTCGGTGCCGAGAACGAGGACGAACTCATGGGCTACGGCCTCTCGACCTGTGCGACCTGTGATGGTGCATTCCACCGGGGCGACGAAGTACTGGTCGTCGGTGGCGGCGACTCTGCGATGGAGGAGGCGACCTTCCTCTCGAAGTTCGCCGACCGGGTCTACGTCGTCCACCGCCGCCACGAACACCGTGCGTCGAATATCATGGCCGAACGTGCCCTGGAGAACGACGACGTCGAGTTCCTCTGGAACACGGAGCTACTCGAACTACAAGGAACGCCGGAGACCGGCGTCACGGGCGCTCGGCTGGTCCGCCACCCGGATGGGTACCCGAAAGAGCGCTACGAAGACGACGACCCCGCGGTCGAGGAGTTCGAGATAGACGTCGGCGGCGTCTTCTACGCCATCGGCCACACGCCGAACACCGGGTTCCTCGAGGGGACACGGGTCGAACTCGACGAGTACGGCTACCTGCAAACTGAGTCGGGTCGCACTGCAGAAACGGCGGTCGAGGGCGTCTTCGCCGCTGGAGATGTGACCGACGACCACTACCAGCAGGCGGTCACCGCCGCCGGTCTCGGCGCGATGGCCGCCATCGACGCGGACGAGTGGCTCGAAGAGGTGGCTCCCGAAGCACACGCTGAAGTAGAGGCCATCCCGGCCGACGATTGAGACGCCGCGTCGCGGTAATCGCCGTTACCAGCGTTCGTCGCCGGACCGCCTGCCCGTCTGTTTTCTGTGATTCGTTGCGTTCGAGACACAGGCTCACCCCCTACGGGACTACTGAACCGTTCGTCTCGACCGTCGATGCCCTCGGACGCTGTTCGTGAAATTCCGTTCTCTAACGTCGAACGAGAAAATCCGTACTCTACCGGTAGCAGGAACCGCTCGTCGGTGACTGTCGCTCCGCTGGAAACGACGACGAGGTCGTCACGATTCGTCCGCGTCGCCGAGTTTCGTCTTCCACTCGCTCATCGTCTGGGTGCAATCTCCGACGAGTTCTGCCGGATTCCCGATTGCAGTACAGTGGGGTGGAATCGAATCCAGGACGACGGCCCCTGCGCCTATCTTCGCTTTCGTTCCGACCGTAATCGGGCCAAGCAGTGTCGCACCCGTTCCTATCGTGACGCCGTCTTCTATCGTCGGGTGACGCTTCTCGCGTTTCATCGAGTCGCCGCCGAGCGTCACGCCGTGGTACAGCATGACGTCGTCGCCGATTTCTGCCGTCTCACCGATGACCACGCCGGCCCCGTGGTCGATGAAGAACCGACGACCGATAGAGGCTCCCGGGTGGATTTCGATTCCCGTGAGAAAGCGTGAGAGATGCGAGAGCAGGCGAGCGATGATGTAGTGGCCCTGCGACCACACTGCGTGGGCGATTCGATGCAGCCAAATCGCGTGCAGGCCGGGATAGAAAAGGACGACTTCGATCGGATGACGCGCAGCAGGGTCCTTTCGAAGCGCGGTTCGAACGTCTTCTTTGAGTCGGTCCATCATCGGTCGAGAGTACCTTGGTCGTCCGTCCAATAAAATCCGACGCAACCGTTATTCCCAGAGTCAGGTCGAGTCCATTTCCAACGCTATGACTCAGCCGAAACCCGTTTGCCTCGATGCGGTTCGGCGGACGTGTCGAATTCAGCGCTCGTCTCTTGCGCGGCAGGCGGGGAGCACTCGTGGTACCGTGACTCTCCCGATACTCTTTTTCTCTCGCGATCCCCCGTAAATCGGCGTGTGCTGGGCAAAGCGACGTTTGTGATTGCTGTCCGTCGTCCTGAAAAAGAGATATTCTCCGCCGAAGCGTACTCGTATCGGTGACTACGTGATGTCGACGCTCGTTCGGTACGCACTTGTTCTCCTCGGTGGTTTCGTAGCAGTGACAGCTATCGGCGGAGGAATCGCGATGGCGACCGGTGTCGACCCGCTTCCGAAGGAGTGGTTATCCGGAACGCCGTTCGAGAGCTTTCTGATACCGGGTCTGCTTCTGGCGGTGCTGGTCGGCGGTACCGCAGCAATTGCTACATACGGGATGATTACGAGTCCAGCCGCTGGGGCGCTGGTCGCGGTAGTCGCGGGCGGCCTCCTGATGGGGTGGATCGTCGTCGAAATTCTGCTCCTCAACCAGCCGTCGTGGACATGGACCGAGGCATTCTATTTCTTCGTCGGGGGAGTCATGGTGGTGCTGGGGGTCGTCCACGGATGGGGGTCGTAAGAACGGTCGCGACGTGAGAACGAGAGCGAATTCCGGAGTCACACCTGCTCGTCTGCCTCGTCGGCGGTGGGAATCCATCGAACGGAGCCCTCCCGTGAAAGTCGGAACGACCCCTCGAAACGTTCATCCACCGTTCGTCCGTGGCGGCCGGTTCACTTCGAGAACCCTCGCGATGCGATGGAGGAGCCGCTCGAGTCGTGAACGCTCGATTTCCCACCACGTCGTCGAGTGGTGATACTCCGCGAGAACGTCCTGTATCGCCTCCAACTGTGCGATGGTGAACCGAGTGTCGCCGGCGTCGAGGGTTTCGAACGAACGGTAGATTTCGAGCGGCGGTGGGTCGACCTCCGTCCCGTCGTCTACAGTCAGTTCCCGCTCGATTCGGTGAAGGAGCACGTGGTGGAGCGTCCAGTGTTCATCTGACGGCAGGGTAAGTGTGAACGACGAGGATGATAGCGGTCGGGTGGGCATCGGAATCGTGTGGGCGTGACTACCCGTACGCGGGACTCGATTATAACTCTTTGTGTAGTGCTAGCACACTTCACCATGGCCGAGTGCTGCGGTGCCGTACCGAAGACGGTCAGCGGTCACGGACGCCGAACGACCCCGTAGTACCCGCCTACCACTTCGACGGTCGTTTTGAAGAGGCCGATGAGAATGGGTCCGACGAACAATCCCACTGCACCGAGGAGGTACGTTCCGCCGACGACGCCGACGAAGATGACAGCCGAATGCATCTCTGATCCGCGGTCGATAATCACTGCTCGCAGATAATCGTCCGTGACTGCAACGGACGTGAAACCCCAGACGACGACGAACGCCGCGGACAGCACCTGCCCGTTCACGAAGAGATAGATCACTGCACCACCGAGAACCGGTGCGACACCGATGACGGGGACGATTGCGAGGCCCATCATCAGGACGGTGAGAAACAGGGCCTCTGGTACGCCGGTCAGGAACAGGCTGACACCCGCGACGATTCCCTGGACGATTGCGACGAGGACGTGACCCTTGAGGACGGCCCAGGTCATGTCGCTCACCGACGCGAACAACTCGTCCTGCACGTCCGGTGCGAGCGGCGTCGCCTCTTTCACCCACCCGACGAACTGTCGACCGTCCTTGAGGAGGTAGTAGAAGACGAACACCAGCAGCAAGAAACCGATGAAAGCGTGGAGACTGGCACTGAGGATGGTCGATGCACGACCGCTAACGTACGTCCCCAATCGTTCGGTTCCCTGTCGAACGTACGATTGCACGGGGACGGAGATTCCCGTATATCGTCTGAGAAAGCGTTCGAGTTGCTGGAGACCTCCGGCCCCGGAGAGGCGTTCGAGAAGAACGGTCCCTCTCGCCAGCAACGCAGTCGCCCCCAGCGACAGGGGAACGAGGACGACCACCACGACGAACAGAGAGAGCAATCCTGCGGACACACGTGAGCCGATACGATCTTCGAGCCGTCGGTGGAGGGGAAAGAAAACGAATGCGAGTAGTCCCGTCGCGAGCAACCACGAGAGAAACGGTTCTACCAGGAGCCAGGTGATCATCGCTAACACTACCACCAGTATCCACGCAAACGCCGTTCGGGTATCCATGTCCAGATACGTTCTCTCGAACGCAAGAAGACGTTGTGGGGGCCACTCGTTCGCCGAGTCCTTTCAGTCGTTTTCACGTCGGGAGCAACGTTGCAACTGTCGCCGACCGAATAATCGAGAGTCAGACCTATAGGCTTCGTCGTCGTGTCACGTGACGGGGGAGGTACAGATGCCACCTATGGAGGCGGGAGGGCGACTCCCGGTACACGATGCAGTCGAATCGGGCAGTGGGGGACGAGCGGCGGTTCAGCGACGCTCGTGGACGACGACGCTCGTCACGTGGACGTGCAAGGGTTGCCAGGACGAACGTCGGCGATGACCGACCGTTGGCTCGCAGCACTTCTCACGGTCGTGCTTGTGTCTTCGGGGGCGTCCATCGCGACTGCCCCCGGCCCGCCCACCGTTGTCGCCCAGGAGACGGCGACGCCGACCGAAGCGGGGGCGGGCGGACAGTTCCGACTGGTCTCGACCACGACGAACGTGCCGATCGACGGAACTGGCACCCTCGCACTGACGTTCGTCAACAACGGGGACGACGTCACCAACGCGAGCGTCTTCGTCGCGTCGCCCAACGAGAGCGTCCGGTTCGGCCCGTCCCAGAATGCCACCCGGAGCGTCGGTCCGTGGGCGAGCGGCGAACGGCGGACGGTGACGTTCGACCTTCTCGCCGAGGAGTTCGCGGAGACACGCAGCTACCCCTTCCGAGCGGTCATCACCTACACTGCAGCGAACGGATCCCGCGTGCGCACGACTCCGTTCGTCTTCGGTGTCCAGCCGTCCGAGCGCATCCTTCTCGAGCGATTCGAGGTCACCTCGATTTCCTCGACCGTCCAGGTGGCGGACACGGGTACGATTTCGGTCACTATCGAGAACACGGGCCCGGACGTCAGCGATGCAATCGTCTCTATCCGGTCGCTGAGCAGTACTATCCGACTGGGGCGGACGCGGAAGGCCACCCAGTACGTCGGCGAATGGGCCTCGAACGAGGACGTTACGTTCACGTTCGAAGCGACGGCGAGCAACGACACTGTCGTCACGAGTTACCCCTTCTCCATCACGGTATCCTACAGGGCGAACGGGACACGGAACCGGACGAAACTGGAGACGTTCGGGGTCGTTCCGGCCGCTGAGCAGACGTTCGCGCTCCAGAACGTGCGGAGTACCCTCCGCGTCGGCGACAAGGGACGAGTCACCGGCACGATTCGCAACACCGGGCCTCAAGCGGTACAAGAGGCAACGCTTGTCCTCGAGACGAGAACTGCCACCCTCCGACCGGAGGAGCGGCGGTACCCGCTCGGGACGATTCCACCTGACGAGGACCGAGCGTTCAGGTTCGACCTGGACACGTTAAACGCCACGAACGCGGGGCCGCGTGAGCTCACGTTCCGTGTCGTCTACCGTGACGGAGATGGAACGCGGACGGCGAGCGACCCGCTTCAGGCGACGATACGGGTCGGGAACGAGCGCGAATCGTTCGACGTCGACCCGATTACAGCGTCGTTCGCCAACGACGAGAGTGGCGTGCTACGCGTTCAGGTCGCGAACGACGCCGAGCAGACGCTGTCGAACGTAACGGCGCGACTGCAGGTCGACGAGCCGCTGACCAGCGACGACTCGAGTTCGTACGTCGGCGTGCTCTCCCCGAACGAGTCCAGCACTGCCGCGTTCGAGCTGACGGTGGAGGACGAGGCCATCCCGGGACGACATCCGGCGACGGTGACGATTACGTACGAGACGCCCAACGGGGAGCGTCGCGTCGCCGGCCCGTATCAGGTTGCCGTGCAGGTCGAACGGGAACGAGGACCGGGATTTCCGGTTCTCGCGACGGTCGCCGTCGTCGCCGCACTGTTCGTGGTCGCCGGTTGGTGGTGGTGGCGCGGGACGTAGTCAGACATCCTTGCGTTCGAACAACTCTGCGCTGGCGACGAGCAGGAGTGCGGCCACGACGACGAGCAAGGCGAGGTCGTTCCACGCGACGGTCCCCTCCGTCAGTATCTCGCCGACGTCGTAGTACCGGGTGAAAGCGAAGTCGCCGACCCACTCGTAGTCGGTGTCGAAGGTAAGCGAGTCGACGAGAAACATACCGAAGATGCCCCCGAATGCGACCGTCTGAGCGCGGCGCGCCGAGTTGAAGACGACCGACGCGACCATCCCGACCGCCGCGCAGGCGAGGAGGTAGCCGATGGAGTAGGCGTGGAGTGCGAACAGGTCCAGGAGGTCGAGTGATTCGTCGATGTAGCGGACGCCGACGTAGACGGCGAGGTAACTAATCGCGTTGACAACGACCATGCTGGGGACGAGTGCGAAGAACTTCCCGACGACGAGCTGCGACCGGCTGACGGGGTGAGCGAGCACCAGTTCCAGGGTGCCGTTTTCCACCTCACTCGCGACGCTCGACGCCGCAGCGTACGCGTAGTAGACGCCGAGCACGAGCAGCCACGCTAGCTGGTAGAACTGCGAGGCCAGAAAGCCGTCGATGGTAGTGATGGTCGTGACGTTGCCGACGAAGGCGCGTCGGGTCTCCTCGGGTAGGCTCTCGATGTAGACGTCGAGGTCGATACCGGCGTTCTGTATCGAGGGGAACAGCGCGACGTGGAGGGCGATGAGCACCACGAGTGCCCCCGTCAGCACCAGCGTCCCACGGACACGCTTGCCGACCTCGAATCGCGTTATCTCGAACATCTCACTCTCGACCTCCCTCCGGCACGACGTCCGTTTTCCGGGCCAGTTCGACTTCTTTTCTCTCGCGTTCGCCGCCCTCGTCGTAGAACTCGATGAAGACGTCTTCTAGCGACGTCTCCCGAATCTCCACGTCTTCAATCGTGTATCGTTCGAGGACGTCCACCAGTCCCTCGAACCCGTCACCGGTCACGACGAGGCGATAGGAGCCGTCCGCGTCGCTGCCCACACTCGCGACGCCCTCGAAGCGGAGGTCCTCGGGTGGCGGCGACTCCGCCAGGTCGAGGTGGACGACCTTCCCGCTCTTCTCGAGTAAGGTGTCGATGTGCTCCAGTGCGACGAGCCGTCCGTCGCGGATGATACACACCCTGTCACAGAGCCGCCGCACCTCGCTCAGGATGTGCGTCGAGAAGAAGACCGTGACACCTCGCCGCTGTTCGGCTTCGAGGAACTCGTACACCGCGTTCTGTGCGAGGGGGTCGAGCCCGGCAGTGGGCTCGTCCATCACGACCAACTCGGGGTCGTGCATGAACGCCTGAACCAGCGCGAGCTTCTGTTTGTTCCCCCGCGAGTACGCCTTTACCTTCCGCTCACGGGGGATGGGGAACCGGTCGAGCAGTTCCTCGCGGCGCTCGTCACCCGACAGCGACCCGAAGTAATCGAGCAGTCGTTCGCCGGTCGCGTCGCCGTAGAAGTCCGCGTCGCCGGGGACGTACCCGACGTTCTCCCGCGCCGCGATGGCGGCATCACGGTCGGTCACGTCGCTTCCAAGTATCCTCGCCGTCCCCCTCGTCGGTTTCAACAGTCCGAGCAGTACCCGGATAGCCGTCGACTTCCCCGCGCCGTTCGGCCCGAGGAACCCGAATATCTCCCCCGTCTCGACCGCGAACGTCAGGTCCTCTACCCCCCGAACGTCGCCGTAGTACTTCGTCAGGTTCTCGATTGCGATCGCGTTCTCGACGGTCTTCCCGTCCGTCGTCACATTGGGTGAGAGACGCCGTGAACGAACTTAACGGTTCCTCGGCTCGGAGGTCACCGAGCGAATCCGGCGACCGTCTCGGGGTTGCGGCCGCGCGGTTATCGTTTCGTCACCGCTACCGGCCGAGCACAGGTGCCTTTAGAGCGCCCACCTCCGCCAGGATGGCTTCGACGTTGGTGTCGTCGACCCCGTTGCTCCGCAAGGCTCGTTCGAGGTGCGTCGCGACGGCGTCGAAGTCTTCCTCGCCGATATCGAGATGGGCGTGTGCTTCGCGCATATCAGCGCCCGAGTATTCGACCGGCCCACCAGCGACCGAACTGATGAACTGCACCTGATGCGCCCGGAGTTCTTCCATGTCCATCCCTTCGAAGAACGCTACGAGTTGGTCGTCCGATAGCACGCGGTCGTAGAAGTCGTCGACGACTGCTTCGACGGCTTCTCGACCTCCGATTTCACGATAGACTGTTTGAGACATCGAACTCGATTCGATATCGTCGACGAGATGGAATACGCCCTGTTGCTAACATGCTCGGGCTTTTAACCAGCTCTGTGAAGAGTTAACATTACTCTGTCCGTAATCCGGTCATTCGAAGAATATCTGGTCCAGTAGTTTCGACTGCGTGGCGGCGAGATGTTCACTGAACGTCGCAACGGCGATGCCGAGTTCCGCCGCGACGGTCGTCGAATTCGCATCTTTCGGGTGTGCGAAGTACCCCATGTCGTGGGCAGTCTGTAACACCTCATACTGCCGGTCGGTGAATGCGCTCCGGTCCACGAACAGGAGTTTCTGTTGATTGTCCGTCGAAGACTGTGTCAATCGACGGACGCGGACGGTATCGTAGTGTGATTGGAGGTCGGCGACGATCGTTTGCAACGTTTCTATGTCCGGGACGATGAACGAGACGACGAGCGTCCCCGTTTCTGCATGCACATCACGAACTGGACACCCGTGGTCGGGCACGCGATCACACGGACAGCCGCCACGGTCGTTCGAGAACCGGTACACGGAGCGTGGGGCGTCGGAGAAGACGCTGTCTGCACGGTCGGGAACGCTGGACGCGTCGACTGGACCGTTCACCGTGACCTCACCGACGACTCGGCTCCCCTCCGCGGTAGGTTGTCGGTCGGTGACGACCGATTCGACTTCGACGTTCTCACTCATCGAGACGACGGGACAGGAGTTTACACCCGTCACCTCGATTTGGACGTAGATTCCACTCCCCATACGAGAACGGAATCGACGGTCGCATAAGTGAACACTGAAAGCCGTTGGTGGCTCACAGGTGGCGACGAAGTTAGAGAGGGTGCGTTTCGACGACTCGACGAAGGGCTGCGAAGCTACCGGGGCGGTCATCACAGATGGTACCATACGACACGTCATCCATACGTCCGGTGAGAAACTAGTTCCTTACAGTATGACCGAGGACGAGTTTGTCCAGTGGCGGTGTGTGGAGTGTCGTGAACGATTCGACGCGCCCGATACCCAGATGACGACGTGTCCCCACTGCGGAACCGTGTTGAAGATTCCCGACGAAGCGTGGGAGTACTATCAGTCGAAAGAGGACCCGGAGTAGTGTACCCCGACCGGATACAGGAGAACGCCGTGTGTGCCGCCTCGTCGAACGAGGCGTTCTATGGTCGTCGAGTGTTCTCTCTTCGCACCGGAACTGCCCACCCGTTGCACACTCGCTGGACGAATTGCAGAAAAGACCCGTCTGATTCTCGCCGTTCGGGAAGCATGCTCTCAGCTCATTATACGTTACTTCGAATAAATGAATATGGATGGAGTTGGTACTAACTGGATTGAGTTGCATCGCGTCGCCGCTAATTTCATGCCGTCCGAGCCGTTTTGCTCCCTTGTCGGCGACTCTCGGGGTGGTCTGGCGTGAGCATTCGACGTCTCCTCGCGGTCGGGCTCGCCGTCTTCATCGTGGTCGTCGCGGCGATAGCCGGTGGACTGTTCCTCTACTCTCAGCACCTCTACCGCGATAGCTACGGGAGCGAGTACCACTACGACGTCCGTATCACGCCGTCGTCGCAAATCACGAACGTCACGGTCATGGTTCCGCTTCCGAGCCACGACGGCGAAGTGCTCGTGGACGCCGATGCTGTGAGCCACCCGTTCACCCCCGACGGGTGGGCCTACGACGTCGTCGAGACGAGGTACGGGGCGATGCTCCGGATACGAGCCGACGAGGTTCCGACCGAGCCGACCTACCACTACAGTGTCAACGAGGATGACCGCCTCGTCCGCTGGGAGACCATCTCGGCTGCGGAGTACGACCCCGAGAACAGCAGTCACCTCCGCGCTTCCCACGACGACGTCGATATCAATGCCCGTGTGGAGAGCGACCGTACTGTCGACACCAGGTCGCCGATCGAGAACGAATCCCTGCTTCGACCACACCAGAACCGAACGGAGACGGCGTGTTTCTCACCTCCTGACGAAAAAGAGACCTGCTACACCTACGACGGTCGTGTCTTCGTCTCGTACGACGGTGCTTCCGACACCGCCGTGCACGTCTCCGTCGAACTGCGGGGGTCCAACAGCTGGTGGGTGTTCGGCTGGAACTTCAACGAGTACGTCGACCGCCAGTCCGTCGAGGTCGTCGGACCGCAGGACGGGTGGGTCGTCACCGAGGGCGACCTCGAGACGGGACAGGGGAACTACCGTCCACCGCCGAAGTGAGTCCGTACGAACGGCTTCGCCGAAGTATAGAAATCAACTAATTTCTCGGTGGTTCGTCTCTGCCAACCTGTGTTGGGACGAGAGTTAAGCCTCTGAGAGGCCTAGCTATCTCGATTATGCTCGAGGAGATACGACGAGCGAACAGAGCCACGCGCGTCCAGTACGGCCTCATGCTCATCTTTGGGGCACTGTGTATCGTGGCCGCGTTCGCACCGCTCGAAGAACCAATCCGCATCACGACCGTCGGTACCCTCTTTGGATTCACCGCCGGCCTCTGGGTCTCGCACCTCGTTCAAGTACTCCAGCGGGCCGCCGACATGCAAAAAGCCGACGTTGCTGGGTAATTTACCAGTAATAAAATTGACATACATCATGAGCCAACCAGAATCCACCGCCAACACGGAGACAGAATCGACGTTCCTCGATAGTATCGAGTTCCTCACGGGGGAGAATCCCAATCTCGGTTCGTTCCTCCTCGTCGTCGGGATGGTGACTTGCGTGTTCATCGCACTGTTCCAGTTCACACTTCCAGCCCCGATTTCCCATCTGCTCACGGCTGGGGTGTTGTTCGTCACCGTCCTCAGCGCCATCTTCGCGTCGCTTCTCGATAGCCTCGGTTACTTCGAGCGGGACACCACGACCGCTACCGACGAGTCCGACGACCGCCAGTCGGACGCCAAACCGTGGGTCCCCGTAGGGAAGGCGTCCGCGCCTCTTCCGCCACTACTCAATTTCGACGCCGAACTTCGAGCCTACGCCGACATGTACGACGGTGACCTTCCGGAAGAGTTCGAGCCGTTCATCAGCGACTACCTCCGTCTGAAGACCAACACGAGCAACCGGACCACCATCGCCAGCGACCTGCGTGCCGACCTCAACCCGATTGGCGCTCTCTTCGAAGAGGATTCCGAGGGCGACAGAATCTACGAAGACATCTCTCGACGGCTCTTCAGGTACATCAGCGACAAGGACAGTCTCCTCACCCTGGACCACGTTGCGTTTTACGACGAGGACGGCAACGAGGCCGACGTCGAGACTATCGACGACCAGCTCGCAGGCGTCGAACTCAGCGTCACCAACGAGGGAGAAACAGCCGAGGTTGACGTCGTCGTCACGTTGTACGACGAAGACGACTCCGCCATCTCCAGCCATAGCTACACGTCCGGTCCCGTCAGTCCAGGCTCCACGAAGGTTCTCGACACCGACATCTTCGTCCCTTCGGATGCAGAGCGCACGAGCGCGACCATCCGCATCTAAACCCGGTCGACCCGGGCCAGACCGTCGTGGGCGTTCGAGCCCACTGCGGAAGCCAGAAAACGGAACTGGCGTTGGGAACTCCCGTACGATTTCGGTACGCTCACCTGCCCGTGCCGAACGACCCGGTTGGACGATGGCACGCCCCAACACGCCGACCCGCGAATGATGATTCGCTGATAACTTTTCCTTCGTCCGCTCCCGCTCGACTGCGTGGAAAACGAGATTTCCGCGGGCGGTCCAGTGCTGTCAGCGGAATCGAATCGATTCGGTCGACGGCGCTATCTCGACCTCCCCACCGATGGGAATCGGACACGTCGGGTACGTGTGGCCGAACTCGCAATCGAAGACGACGGGGGCGTCTGCGTTGTACGTCTCGAAGACGTTCGCGATGGCGGTCCGTTGGCGCTTTCGATAATCCGCTCGCCACTCGGGCGGATTATCTTCGATGTGCGAACGTGCGGCTGCCCGCCCGACGAGTACGCCGTCGAAGCGTTCGAGGAGACCACGTTCCCCGAGCGCTCGGAGGTTCGCGGTGACGACGTCTGGATTCGGTATCAACTCGCTCGTCTCCAACGCGAGAATGGTTCCGTCCAGGGAATCGGCGGCGGGAAGGTAGCGGTCGGCGAGGAAGTGTTCGACGAGGACTTCGTAACAGCCGCCCCAGATTCGCCCCGAGACGGTGTCCTCCCCACCGACCCACGTGCGACCGCTGGTCGCTTCTGTTTCGCGCTTCGTCTCGACTGATTCGGGGTCGTCCCAGTCTCCGGCTTCGTCGGTGAACACGTCCGCCTCGCGCCACGCTCCGAGGGTATCTTCGAAGAGCGCACGGCCGAGATACTCTCTGGTGTACTCGAACATCTCGCCGTCCATCGCGTACTCGGTCAGCGTCGACCCACCGTAGTACGAGACGATGCCCTGATTCCAGAGAAAGAGTGCCACGTTCGTGTTGTCCGACCACCCGTAGAATCGCGTCGGATGCTCGCGGAGGACTTCGCCGTCGAGATACGGGAGGACGGTAATTTGGTCGTGGCCTCCGATATTTGCGATGACGGCCGAGATGCCGGGGTCGCGGAAGGCGTCCAAAATGTCGGTGGCGCGGGCTTTCGGGTTCTCCGCGAGCCACTCCGGGTCGGCGGTCGCAGTCGGATACTTGATGGGTTCGAGGTCGAAGACCTCGCGCATTCGTTCGAGGCCGAGTTCGTAGACGAATCGAGCGGACGCTGGCGCGTTCGACGCAGGTGCAACGACCGCGACCTGGTCACCGGGTTCCACGGCCGGCGGCGTGACGAAATCTGACACACATGAAACGGGATGCACGACGATTTAACGCTACCGGACGACTCGAATCGGCCGAGTCGAACGCCACTCGTCCGCTCCGCGAAGTTAGCGCCGTCGCCGTGACGACGGCGGAGGTACGGTCGTTCGGGTTCGGTTCCGTGTTCGTTCGTCTGTGCCATTCCACTGCCAATAGTTCACACACGATACCTCATAGCAACGTTAAGGAACTGCTGACGCGTAACCAGATCCGTCGTCCACAATCGCGCCTCCGAGAGAAGACACAGAGCGTATCCATCATAAGTGGACGTCGGAGATGAACCCAGCCCTCTCATCTCCTCACCTCGACCGCACCGACTCGTTCTGACCAGAACGCCCTCGCACGGGGAGGGGTCTTCGTCAGTGCCGTTCAGACGGTCCTACTCGACTTCCCGCTGTGAGGACGGCGGGTAACCGACCGCCGCCGTGAGAACTGGTGCTCGATGCCCGTGAGACTCGATGCTGGAGAGTGGCCATGGTCGACAGGCACGACCCGGCGGTCTTCGACGTGAGGCGGCGAATGAAGGGACGGCTGAAAGTCCCTTCGAACTGGACGAAATCCGACACGGACGAACGTAGAAGAAAGCGATGTGTGACCGGCGCTAGACCGGAGCACCCCCGGTCTGGGTCTGGCCCGGGGACTCGGGGCGCATCAGGACCCAACCGAACCAGAGCGTCCACAGGCTCATCATGACCGTCGATGCCAGCCAGACGAGACTCCCCGGAGTGACTCCGAGCCCTAACCCGAAAACGAACCCCGCGATGGCGACGATTCCCGCTCCGGCACCGGTCCACGACGCCCACGTCGGCGTCGCCTCGTGGTCGCTTCGAGCCTCGTTGCCGGCGATAGCCAGTGCGAAGACGACGAACGCTGCGCTGTGTGCTTCGACGAACGGCTCCCACGCTTCGAACGTCGCCGCGTCCCCGCCGACGGCGGCGGCCGTGATAACGGTGGCCTCGGCCACGGCCGCCGTCGTGACCCACAGTGCGCCCACGATAACCCCGGCCCACGCCGATACGGTCCACCAGTTCCGGGTGAGACGCGATTCGGCCGTCAGCACGATTAGCCCCGCTATCGTGAACGCGGCGAGCGCGATTGCCGTCGCCCAGTGTGCTGCCATCCACCGGGTTGGCTCCTCTGCGATTATCGCGATAAACTCGCCCCGGTCGGGGGAGGGCGGCGGATGTAGAACGATTCCCACTACTAAGAGAACGGAACCAATCGCGAGCCAGGCCCCGCCCATCCTCGTCCTCGTGTCTCTACCTGACGTCGTTCGGTTGATTATCTCTTCGTCTCTCGTTGCCATGGTGTCCTCCAGTGCGTTCATCTCGACGGTTCCCGTCTCCCCCAATGTCTCACAGTGAACGCTAGGTGGTACTTGGCCGTGGTGTGTTAGTCTTTGCCACACGGGCGGCCGAGGAGGACGAATCGTCGACCGAGACTCTCGAAATCGGGCGTCGCCGGAATGGTTTTGCTGACCGTGGTCGTGAACGGGACGTATGAGGGGGAGTGACCGAAGCGAGACACGGGCCGTGGAGATAGAGACCATCCTCAAACACAAGCCTGGAACGCGAGCAGTCCGTGACGAGGACGACCGGTACACCGTGGTCGGGGCGGCGAACCGACGGACGTTCGCCGACTGGCTGACGCCGGTCGAAGACCACTTCGTCTGTCACCGCAACGACATCCCGGACGCCGACGCGGATACGTGGCAGATTCAGGTGACGGGCGTCGACGACGACGTGACCATCTCGATGCACGCTTTGCGGGAGTCGTACCCAACGGTCGCCGTCGCACACACGATGGAGTGTGCTGGAAACAACCGCGGTCAACACGACCCGGAAACCGGGAGCGTCCAGTGGGAGTGGGACGCCGTTGCGACGGCGGTCTGGACCGGGACACCGGTTCGGGCGGTTCTCGACGACTGCGGTCTCGACGTGACCGACGACTCGGACCGCTGGCTCACCGTCGTCGGTGGCGACCCGCCTGCCGACGACGACGTGTACGTGAAATCCATCCCGCTGGCGAAGGCGATAGAGGACTGCGTCCTCGCCTACGAGATGAACGGCCAGCCACTGCCAGCCGAACACGGCTTCCCGGTCAGACTCGTCGTTCCCGGCTGGTACGGGACGAACAGCGTCAAGTGGGTCGAACAACTCCGCATCACGGATACGATGGTCACGGACGCGACGTTCGCCGACGAAGACGACGAGCGAACCTACACCTACTGGCAGCACACGGCCTACCGTATCCATCCGACGGACGTCGAGCCGGACATCGAGGAGACCCTGTCGACGGTCGACACGTGGGACCAACTCGTCGGCGACGTCGACTATCCGTACACGTTCGACGAGAACGTCATGTCGCTCATCGGCACACCGGACGGCGAATCCCCCGTAACGCCCGACGAGGACGGACGAATCGAGATTCAGGGAGTGGCGTGGGCCGGTGACGACCGCGTCACGCGGGTCGAGGTGTCGGCGGACGACGGTGACTCGTGGCACGACGCCGACCTGTACGGGCCGGATTACGATGGAGCGTGGCGTTTGTTCGCGTACAGTTGGGACGTCGACCCCATTCCCGACGGGACGGTCACACTCCTCTCACGAGCGACCGACGAGAACGGACGGACCCAGCCCGCCCGCATCGCAGTCCTCGACGACTGGGGAGACGTCCCCGAAGACGTTTATCCGTGGAACGAAGGTGGATATGCGGCGAACGCGTACCGACCGAACGGCGTCGAAGTACAGATTTCCGCGCGCGAGTGAGAAACTCCTCGGTCGTCGTCTCGGCTGTCACGTCTCGTCTCTCTCACTGCCGACTCTTCTCTGCCGTCGGTTTCGACGAGACCCGACCTACGGGTTCGTCGATATCGTCCGTCCTCGTTACGAGAGCGTCGCCTTTACGGATCGTTCTCCACCGAAGCGTTGGTTGGGTGTGGTACCGTTCGTCCTCGGCTGGTCGCCACCCCAGCTAACGTTGCCGGCGACGTTGCGTTCGAAGTGCGCCGACGAGAGCGTGACGTGATGGCTCGATTTATCGACGACGAGACCGAACAGGTTGCGCGTCAGTCGCACGTCCGCAACGGTTACGCTGGTGCTATTCGATACCGTGATTCCCTCCGCGTTCTCCCACGCATCGACGTGTTGCATCGTGATATCGGAGCCGTTTGCGACGTGGACACCTCGATTCCACCTCGTCGTTTTGACCGAACGGACAGTGACGTCGGTCACTCCTTGCGGGTGCGAGACTAAAATCGCGGTGGAGTCCGTCGCACCGGTGCCACGAAGCGTGTGTCCACGCCCCTGAAGCGTGACGTGACTTTCGTTGATCCGAATGCAACTGTCCGCCAGTTTTCCACCCTGAATGTCCTGGGTTAGTTTGTACGTCCCCGACTGTGAAATCTCAGTACAGTGTGTGATAGGCTGGGGCTCTGCCCGCGTCTGTCCATCGGTGAACGGGAGGTTGACCGGGTTGCTGAATGCTGCGAGGAGCACCACGAGTCCCAGGAGGATAGCCACCCCGCTTTTGAGGTATCGGCGGCGACCAGGGAACACCATCTGCGGAGGTGCGAAAGAACAGTATATAAGTCCCATGGCCGACGAACGATTTCTCCCCCCTCATTCCGAGTGAACGTCGCCTTCGGGCCGGAGAAGACCCCTGGTTCCGGCTGACGGACGCCGGCGTGTCGTGACCCGCCGTTTTTTTGCTCGAACGGCCGTCCGATGTGCTGATAACGTCCGGCCTACAGACGGACCAGCAGCGTTGGAGACGGACGCGGGTTTCACGACGAGTGATTCCGCTCTGCCCGTCGTTCTGGCGGTCGCGTCACAGAATCGAAATACGAGAGTGACTCGAGAGAGACGTGGACGGCGAGTGCCTGTTCGGTGTTCTGTGCTTCCGGTGAAAGATCGCTCATCTCCACGTGAGTAGAAAGCACGAGCAGCGTCCCTGTGAAGACCACCAAGAGCGTGATGAAGAGGACGAGCAACGCCTTGAGTGCTTCGAGAACATCGTTCTGCGACATCGTATCTGTCTGGACAAAGACTCTGGTGAACCCCTATCAATCTTCAGGCTCTGTGAATGGTCGCGCAGAAAACGGACGCGTTACACGACGAACGTAATCGAATACTTTCAGCTCTCCGGGGCCGCGCTCCCTTCTGGTCTCTGTCTCCCGAGTCGCCGCTCGCTGACCGGCGTGCCGCGGGTTGGTACTGCTTGGTGGCGTGTCGGTTTCGAGCGTCGAAAATCGGTCGGTGAGTGCGACTCGAACAGACGTTACTTGAAGTCCTCGACGAGGTCCCCCAACCGCTCGACCGGAATCGCTCGCATCGCTCGCGTGTCCAACCCGTGCCGTTGAATCGCCATGGCGATCTGAGCGACGGCGTCCTCGTCGTCGGCCTCGAACGTAATCTGGAAATCGTAGTTGCCGACGAGGATGTAACTGTCGAGTAACGTTCCACCGAAGGCTTCGATGTCGTCGCTGATTTCCCCCCAGATAACGCCCAGTTCCTGCGGATTCTGAAATTGCTGCTCGTTCACGTCCGCTAAGAGCGTATACGTCGTCATCGAACGGAGTTCGCCACAGGTCCGTATAGGAATTTCTTAAACTTGGGAAATAGCTCTCCGTGAGTTGAAGCGACCGTCGTCGATGAGACGAGCCCAAACGGTATCGAAACTTCCAGTTCTCTCCGGTGCTACCGGACGGCGGTCGTTGCTTCACAACCGGGTGACGGCGGAGTCGTGGGCGAGTCCTAACGGCCTGACCGACCGTTATCGAACGTGTTCGTCCCGTTGTGGCGAAAAGTAGTGAACGCCCTGAAGGGCCTGAACGCACTCGGTCCTCACACCGGGACGTCGCCCACTCGACCCCGAGACCGCACTGGGTTTTATGCACGTCAGCCCCGACGAGTGCTCCGGGGGAGAAACGTGAGTCGAAATAACGAGCTACGACCCAGTGACGAGGTCGACGAGAGTCAACTCGAACTCGCACGCCAGGCGGGTGACGCGTACCGACAGGCGGCCGAGTACATGATAACGGAGGTGGCCGAGACGGGAGCGAAAACCGAAGTCGCGGACTACGTCGTGGGCTTCGCCTTGGAGGAAGCCGAGGGGATGTATCGGATGAAAGACGGTCGGTTCGAGTGGAAAGACCCCGGAGAGAGTGAGAACTGCCACCTCGAAGTTCTGGTCGCCAGTTCCGAAGACGGTCGATTCCTCCCCGGCGTATCCGTCCGGGCGACGCTGGAGGATTCCGAGGGGAACACCGTCGGCCCGGAGCGAATCCCGTTCGTGTGGCATCCGGGCCTCTATCACTACGGTCGAAATTTCGCACTTCCGAATGATGGTGTGTACACGATTACTGTCTCGGTCGAACCGCCGGAGTTTCCGCGACACGACGAAACGAACGGCGACCGATTCACCGGCCCGGTCGAGGTGACGTTCGAGGACGTCCACGTCGAGACGGGGACGAGCAGTTGATTTCTCGGACGGTGCCCCGCCGAAACGTCTCGGTTTTTCGTGTCGACCTGTCGCGCATCTAGTCGGCCAAACGACAGTTCCTGCGTTGGCGTCGAGGGAAGTTCGGTCGAACGACGGAGTCGAAAGGCGGCGGTCTCTACCGGTTACAGACCGACGAACCGTTACTGACCCTCCGTCAGTCGAACCGTCAGCCATCAGGGACTGGCTTTTCGACGTACGTCTCTCGGCGATTCGGCAGCATCTTTTCTGGTGTCAGTCACCGACAGTGCGTGCACGGTCAGGGGAGACGGAGTTCGTCCGAAACTTCGTACAGATACCCCTTGTTCAAAAGTTCGTCTATGGTGGTCGCTGCGAGTTCCGGTTCGAAGTCACGTCGGCGCAGTTGTGCCATCGCTTCGTCACGTGACGGATTGTCGTCTGACGTGGTGATGATGGGTGTGAGATAGTCGAGTGCCTCTTCTGCCGAGGGACTCAGCGGGGTGCGTGGATTACTGTCCTCTTCCATTGCTGTGATGGGGAGTGAGATTTGGTCTCGTTCGAGTGAACTTCGTGGAAGTTCTAAGTTCAATCTGGTTTTGTCGTCGTCTCCTAATAGTCTTTGCTCTGTGTTTCGCCCTCAGATGACCACCTCTCGGTGGCTGGTCCGGACTTCGTGTTGCCACGTCGGGCGGATATTATACTTTACGAAAATTATATATTATAAATAATATACTCGGTTGTCACGCGAAGAGATATCGTGTAGAGAGCGGACGGCACAATCGAGACGGGTTCACGCACTGCCGTGAAAGCCACCGACTGTCATGCTCGACACGCAGCCATCCACCGACATCGAATCATGCTCCCCACCGACACCACACAGATCAAGCAGTTCGAGTCGCACACGAACGGCGTCACGGTCGAGAAGACACTCAGCATCAGCGACGATGCTATCGGTGTCGTCACCATCGCCATCGACTCGACGCACGACGACCCGGTCACAGTGCGAGTCACCGACCGCCTCCCCACTGGGTTCGACAGTGACCGCATCGGTTTTCGTCCGGAAGATACCGACCACTGGACGGTCTCCGACGAAGCCGTGGTCTTCGAGTCTTCCGTTCCGATGACGGGAGACGTCGAAACGCTGTACGGTATCAACGAGATCGATAAACCCGAACTTCGGCGATTCGTCGACAATCCCGCGGTCACTGTCGAGTTCGACGAGGAGGACGTCGAAGACACGGTCTTGAGTGACGATCCGGTGGACGCCCCCGACGGTTCAACGGCAACCGAGCCACCGAGCGATTCGACCACATCGGAGGAGTCTTTTCTGGACGAGACAGTCCTGGACACCCTTCTGGCTGACGAGCCAGTCGAGACGTCGGACGATTCTACGGTCCGACCGACGACAGACGACCGACCCTTCGAAACGCCGTCCGCGGGAGATGGGTCGGACGAGACGATACTGACGTCGTCGACGACGGAGACGCAGGTCGATTCCGAGTCAGGAGTCAGCGAGACTACGCCGGCCACCGAAATGCCACTCGGTCCGGAGGCTGTACTGTCGAGCTCGCCCGTCGACGGCGAATCACACGACGTGGTCGGTGCTCTCGTAACCGCGCTCGAACAGGGGTCGCTGACGGACCACGAACGGACCGTTCTCGACGAGCACTCCGGTCAGGACGACGCTACGAGCGAGGAACCGCCGAACGGGAGCGTTGTCGCACGGCTCCGGCACGTCGAGACGACCGTGAACGAACTCGAAGCCTACACGGCCGCCCTCGAATCGTTCCTCGACGAGACCGGGGACGCAAACGAGATGTTGAACAAACTTGAGGAGACGTGAGAGACCATCCACGGAGTGCAGACCGACCTCTCGTCGATCGAAACTCGTCTGGCTTCGATGACGGACTGTCTCGACGGATTCGAGACGACTGCCGACACGGTCGACCACCTGAACGAGCAGATGAACGAGGTGGATGCGACCGTGGCGACGCCTCGAGACCACCACGAAGCCATGGGCGACAGGATATCCGATATCGAATCGGAGATGGGATCGATTCAGACGGCCGTCTCGGCGAACGAGTCCTTCCGAGCATCGGTGGAGACGGCCATCAAGGAGAACGAGGCTGACGACACCCTCACAGACGCCGATTCGACGAGTTAGACGACATCGTTGCCCTTTAGCCTTCCACGATAGCGTCGAAATGCGATTTCAGCGAAGCGACGGTCTCGTCGGTGTTCGCAGAGGGAGTCGGCATCTTCGTCACCGGTGGTGGCGTCCGCGCATTTACACCCCCATAGTGTTGCCCTCCCATCGTCGGACCGTTCGATAACGGAACACTCTGCGAGACCTCTCACGATCGAGCGAGAACGCGCCTCTCGGAGAATCTTCGCCCTCGGACGTACAGCAGGTTCGAATCACTGGCCGGTCTCGGTAGGAGTCTCTTCGGTGGTCGAAATCGAGAGACGTCCATCGAATCGGTTCCACACACTGGCGACCGAATCAGCTCACGGAGTCGGGTGTGCGTGGGAGTTCGATGAGGTCGGAGTTGTTCCGGTAGGTTTCGAAGACCCGGTCGGCCCAGGCGTAGGCGATGGCGGAATCTGTGTCGACGAACACGCGCATCGCACCCGTCTCCTCGTCGAACCCGGCGATACCGACCCGGTCGTCGAACACCGCTAGTCCGTAAGGGAGCGTCTCACGGGTTCGGAGTTCCAGGTGGCCGGTGTCGATGGCCGACTGGAGGCGCTCCGGATATGTCTCGACCAGATTGTCCACGACGTCCTGAAGGTAGATGAGTTCGGTCTCGATTCCGTCGAAGAGGTGGTCGTAGACGTCCGCGAGCGCCGGGGGAACCATGTGGGTCGTGTTGAACCCTCGGAAGGTAGAACTCTCCCGTAGCAGCGCCACGAATCTGGCGACCGGTCGGTGGGGATCTTCGGGCGTCGCCGTGGTCACCGTCGCGTCGGCGAACGGGGGGATGACGAACTCCTGGTGGTACTCACAGATGGCGTCGAGGAGCGGCGCAATCGCGGTGGCCGTCCGCAGGTTCCGCTCGAAGCGCAGTACCTCGTCGGCGTACGACACCCCTTTCCCCGTCAGCCGGAACCGGTTGTCGACCCGGTCGGCGAGTTCATTGTCTTGCAGCCAGCGAGTGAACCGGTGGCTCGTCGCACGTGACACCCCGAGGCGCTCTTGAATCTCGTCCCGATACAACGGCTCTTCGACGAGCACCTCCAGTAGCTCGCGGTGTTGAATCACGTCGAGGAGTTCGTCGGTGCTCAGCCGCTCGGGTGGCACGTCTGCGCTGCGCTGCTTGCCGATAAGCTCCATCGTCGTCTCGAGAATCTCGTCGAGTACGGTGTTCGACATTGCTGCCTCCTGGTGACTAGTGCTCATCGTCGACACGACGACTAGTAGGTGTACAAGACGCGTCCCAGCGGCTTAACCCTATCTCGGCGGTGGGAGCGTCCTATCGCATTCCGTGACTCCCGACACCGTTCAACAGGACGAATCCGACCGCTATCGAAACGAAGCCTGCGGCGATGCCGACGGTCGGCGGTTCGTGGAGGAACACCCAGCCGAGGAGAATCGCCACGACGGGGCTCACGTAGGACGTGAAACTGGTTCGGGTCGGCCCGACCGTCCGGATGAGAACGAGAACGGCGACGTACCCGATTCCCCCGACCAACACCGAGAGGTACACGAGAACTCCCAGGAGGGCTGGAGTCCAGACGACGGTCCCCACCGGTTCACCGAGCGCCACGCTCGTCGCGTGCAGGATGAATCCGCCGAGCAACGCCCCCCAGGCGGCCTGGACCGTCAGCGGGGCCGTCGTCTGGAGACGGCCGAGCAGGACACCACCGAGACTCCCGCACGCGGCCGCACAGAGCACCATCGCGGTCCCCGGTCCGGTTCCGAGCTCGAAACCGGTGGAGGCCGGCTGAACGACGACGACGGCACCGAGGAGTCCGAAGGCGATTCCCGTCATCTGTCGGTGGGTGAGCCGCTCGTTCGGGAGCAGTACGCGGGCGATGAGGGCCGTCAAGACGGGCCCGAGGCACATCACGACAGCCGCCGTGGACGCGGTCGTGTACTGTTGACCGACGAACAGGAACCCGATCGCGCCCGCGAATACCAGCACGCCGAGGACTGTGACCGCAGTCCAGTCGACCCGCGTCTGCGGCCGTCGCGGTCGTCCCGTCGCCACTGCAACCGACAGGAGGACGACGGCTGTGAGGTAAAACCGGAGCGCCGCGAGGAACAGCGGCGGAACTGACGCGACCCCGACGCGAATCGCGACGTACCCACCGCCCATGACGAGGACTATCAGGACGAACAGCGCCGTGGTTCCGGTCCGTGTCCCGAGTTCCGACCGCGGCAGGTCCCGTAGCGTACGGCGTGCCAATCCTTCCTTCGTTCTCATGGACGGTCAGTAGGACCGTACTCTGCGTATAATTACCTGCAAATATTAATAGCAATAAACGAGACGAATCCCGACCCACGGCAGTTGTTTCGAGCGACGAGCGGTCGTTCACGTGGGGACAGAGCGGTCTCTCGGTGATGTTCCCGTCTCACCGGATGAGACTCCTCTCGGGCACATGTATCAATGTCTCTAGATGACTATATCGAGGTACAGAACCTTCTTCCTCTCATGGCAACCGACGCTACCCAGACGGAACAGGACGTGTTCATCGAGCGCCTTCTCGACGCCATTGCCGGAACGATGGACGTATACAGCATCTATCTCGGCGACACGTTCGGGCTCTACCGGGCGCTCGCCGAAGGTGGCCCGCAGACGACCGACGAACTCGCGGCAACGACGGACACCCATGAACGCTACGTTCGGGAGTGGTGTGAACAGCAGACGGTCACGGGCATCCTCGTGGTCGACGACCCGTCAGCATCGTCCGAACGGCGACTGTACTCGCTCCCAGAGCCACACGTCGAGGTGCTCACCGATGAGGAGAGCCTGAACTTCCTCGCGCCGCTGGCCCAGCTCGTCGCCGGTTCGGCTGCACCCATCGGGCAGGTAGCAGAGGCCTTCCAGACCGGCGGCGGCGTCCCGTACGCTGACTACGGGCACGATACCCACGAAGGAGTGGCGCGGACGAACCGCCCCTCGTTCCTCCACCTGCTCGGTCAGGAGTGGCTTCCAGCGATTCCCGACGTGGACGCCAGCCTCAGACGCGTCGGCGCGCGCGTCGCTGACGTCGGCTGCGGCCACGGCTACTCCACCATCGGGATGGCCCGGGCGTATCCGACCATCACCGTCGACGGCTTCGACCTCGACGCTGCGTCGGTCGCGGCCGCGCGCGACCACGTCGAAGCGGCCGGCCTCGAAGATCGCGTGACCATTCACCACGGCGACGCGGCCGGCCTCGAAGATCGCGTGACCATTCACCACGGCGACGCGGCCGACCTCGCCGTCGAAGACGTCGGTGAGTACGACCTCGTGACCGCTTTCGAGTGCGTCCACGACATGTCCGACCCCGTGGGGGCCCTCCGAACGATGCGACGGCTGGCCGGTGACGACGGGACCGTCTTCGTCGTCGACGAACGGGCTGGCGACTCCCTCGCCGAACCGAGTGAAATCGAGCGTCTCCTCTACGGGTTCAGCGTCCTGCACTGCCTGCCCGTGGGGATGGCGGACCAGCCATCCGCGGCGACCGGAACGGTGATGCGGGCCGACACGCTCCGGGAGTACGCGACCGAAGCGGGGTTCGAGGCGGTCGAGATCTTGCCCATTCAGAACTTCTTCTGGCGGTTCTACCGACTGTCCTCCGGCGACAGTCCGACGTCCGGAGGTGAATCTCCGTGAACCGAATCTCGACCCGTGGTGCCGCCCTCTGGCGTAACCGGACCGTGCAAGTCGTGCTTGCGAGTACACTGCTCGCACCGCTCGGCGTTCCGCTGATTGCCCCCACGCTCCCGGTCGTCAGGGACGCGTTCGGAGTGACCGATGCGCAGGCGAGCCTGCTCGTGAGCGCGTACTTCCTCGTCGGTATCGTCGTCTCGCCCTTCCTGGGCTTGCTCGCCGACCGAATCGGGCGCAAGCGGGTGCTTGTTCCGGCGCTGGTCGTGTTCAGCGTACTCGGACTGGCTGGTTTCTTCGCCCCGAACTACCCGGTGTTGCTCGCGCTTCGGGCGGTACAGGGCACCGCCGCGGCGGCGCTGTTCGTGACGACGGTCACCATCATCGGCGATACGTTCGAGGGCGTCCAGCGTAACGCCGTCCTCGGACTGAATGTCGCCGTCCTCTCGGTCGGAGCGGCGGTGTTTCCCGTCGTCGGTGGGGCGCTCGCCGCAATCGCGTGGAACGTTCCGTTTCTCGCGTACGCGCTCGGGTTCCCGGTGGCGCTGCTCGCACTGCTGGCTCTCGACGAGCCGACGAGTCCTCACGACCGCCAGGACGGGAGAGCCAACGCTACAGATGGAGGGACCCGCAACTATCTCCGCGGTGCGTCGGCGACGCTCACGCTCGGGATGGGCGCGCTGCTCGGAACTGCGTTTCTCACGGAGTTCCTCCTGTTCGGGACCCTCGTGGCGGCCCTGCCGTTCCTGCTGACCGCAGTGTACGGATTGACCCCGCTGTACATCGGGGTGATTCTGATGCTGGCAGAGGCCGGGTCGGTCGTCGCCGCGAGCGCGAACGGACGGCTCGCCCGGACGTTCACGAACGACCAACTGATCGCCCTCGGGTTCGTCTGCTACGCGATTTCGCTGGCCGGCGTCTACGTCGCTCCGTCACCCGCATTCGTGGCGCTCGCAGTGGTGGTGTTCGGATTCGGGCTCGGATTCAGCATGCCCGCCGTCGACGCGGCGGTGAGCGAGCGGGTGACTCGGGACTACCGCGCCGGACTGCTGGGCTTGCGCAACAGCACGACGTTCCTCGGTCGTGCGACCGGTCCAATCGTGTTCGTCACCGCGGCCGCCGTCGTGGGCTACCGCTCACTGTTCGCCATCGCCGCTGTCTGCGTGTTGACGATTGCGGTCGTTGCCGTGCTGACGACGCGAACCACCGCAACCGCCCACGAACTGGAATCGAGCGTCTGACTCCCCCGACGGATTCGCTTCCCGAAGCGGTTGGCGTGCGAAACTCCGGCCACACTTCTTGCGGTGAATTCTCGGCGGCTGAGAATCACCCTGGAATGCTACAGTATGCCACAACGTACGTCGGGTATGGCATCGATCGCCCAATCCGCCAGAAACGCACTGCAACTGCCCTTCGTACGGAGACTTTCACCGCTCGGGAAGACCCTGGTGGCCATGGGCACGTACGTCGTGTGGACGGCGATGACGTGGCTGTTGGAGGGTCGCATTCGAACGTTTCTCCGACCCAATGCCGTGACCGACCGTCTAGTGTACACGGGTGTCGCGAACGTCCTCGTCGGCACCGTTCTCGCCCTCCTAGTCGTCAGGGAATTCGTCGCATCCGATTTCACCTCTCGGTCTGCGCTTGGATTTCGCTCGGTTCCCCGTACCCTGATAGCGGTTCTCGTCGCGGGCATTCTCGGTTACACACTCTACGTCGTCCAACAGCCTCCAACGACCGACCCCGTCGTGGTTACGAACGTCTTCGCGCAGGTGCTCCCGGTTTCTATCGCTGAAGTCGTCGTGTGCTGGGTCGTCGTCGGAGGAAGTGTTGCTGCGCTGTTGGGCCATCGCGGACTGAATCGATACATCGCACGCGGGAGTGCCCTGGTGATTTCGAGCATCCTTTTCGGTGTCTACCACTTTGCTCACAGTCCTCCCTTCAACACCGTCGAAATGGTCGGCCTCCTCACGATAGTGGGCGTGGGTACAGGCCTGTTTTTCTTTGTCGGTCGTTCGTTCTACGGTGCGCTCGTCTTCCACAACTTCATGGCGCTGTTCGGCATCGTCTCGTCGCTCGCGGACGCGGGCCAGCTCGAAACGTACCAGCAACCGCTCGCTCCCCTCCTGGCGACTGCCCTCGTCGCTTTGATTGTCCTCGTCGGTATGGAACGCCTGTTCGTCCATCGCTCGACCTATGTCGGAACGGGTGAGTCCATTGGATGATTTCCGCCCAGGCTGCTCTCACGACCTTCCGTTCGACTTTCAGAACTCCTCCAGCGTCAGTATGAAAACCGGTCTATCCACGCCTTCTTTCGCTCGTACGTCGTCATATACAGCGAATCAAACCGACCCCGACGACCTTCCGAAGAATCACTCTTCAGGCGTCACGTCGTCCGCGTCCAGCCCGTCACCGATGAGACCAGCGATTCTGAGACCACCGAGTCGTGGCTCCACGAACTGGTACACTCTTGCACCGAGGAATATGAAAGTCACCAATGACTGTAGTGACATGGATGTGGTGTATGATGAATTAAATGAAGGTTCGCAGCACGCTCGTTCAGGAGAGTGATGGTAGTTCCACTGACGAACGGATTGATACCCCCTAAATCGTCCAGATACTCGGTGGCTCAGTCAGTTGCGATGCCACAAACGCCGATGTACAAATCGGCCATATCCCGGGAATTGGACGTACAATGGGGGGTGTAGACTGACGTTTTCGAAATCAAAAATGGACCGCTTACGTGAAGTAGGGATGGCCTGCATTCGTATTCGGTTAAGAGGCTAAATCGCAAGCCGACGGCTACCTGAACTCGTAGAGCGAAGGGGAGGTTGTATGAGACTCTCCCCGGATGCAATTACATCGCTGCTGACTTCGCTCT